>CALGAA010000185.1 GCA_937952445.1 uncultured Bacteroidota bacterium
AATACCCCCAGCAATACCACTCCGGGTTGCCTGGCACAAATTCCAAATCATCTTTATGCGCAGCCTGCCAGGCAAAAGCTACACAAACACAAACCCAAACCCAAACACACTCCCGTAACTATTGTCCAGTCGTCGCACCAATTTCTTTCAATATCCGATCGGCCCGGTAAATGTGTTTCATCGCGGCCACGATTCCACCGGTATGCACGCTGACGGAACGATTGCGCTTTTCATCGAATATGAAATTACCTGGAAGTGATTCGATGTTCCCGTCAAAAGCCAGTCCCACCGCTTCACCCTGCGCATTGATCACGGCAGATCCACTGTTTCCTCCAATAATGTCATTGGTCGAAATAAAATTCAGCGGTGAACCGAGCAATTCCGGACTTGGATTCAACCAGGCCTGAGGAAGACTCCACGGAAATTCCTGATTGTGACTCAGGTAGCGGTCGTACAGCCCGTAGTAAGTAGTAAAAACAGGTGTTATCGTTCCATTGTACGGTACACTCTTGACAACTCCATCCGAGATTCGGAGTGTAAACGTGGCATCCGGTGGCAATTGTGGGCCGAATACCTGAAACGCAGCCAAGGCGATTTCTTCGTTATACCCCGCTATTTCCTTGCCATATTTTTGGTTCAACCGAACCGATTCATCGTAATCTTTCAACATGGTCTGCGCGAGATTGGCTAATGGATCGTCGGTGGGATTTTCGAGCCAGTCCTCAAGCTGATCAGGATCACCAAACACGGTATTGTGTAAGATGGTTTGGGCGTCATTCCGGGGTAAGTCAACTCCCTTAAACCGTTCATAATCGTCAATAAGGGCCTGCAGGTAAATGACCTGGCCCTCATCCGTCGCATTTTGTGCGGTAGACTTGATTTCCTCCGCCAGGCCGCTTCGGTCATCCGCTTCCGACATTTTCAAATATTCGTGAATCTTGTGCAACAGAGCTGTCACCGCACCCCGGTATGGACTTGCATTGAGCAAAGTGGAATATGCTCCGTAGGGCATGATCTCTTCATAAATTCGATCGATTTGCTTCCAGGGATTTTCCTGATCCGAAAAAGTGGATTCGGTTCCCCGGCGAATTTCCTCCTCTGCCTGTTTCTTCCGCGCCATATATTCCTCGTTGTAGAGCCCTCCAAGCATCCCGGTATACGCTTTCTCTCCGTTTTTGAGACTAAAAATTGCGTTTTCGGTTTGCGGGTTGGGGTTTACCTCCATCTGATGTTCCAGTGCTTTGATCCCGCTTTTTATAAACGCCAAAACCGCCGGTAACCGCACATCGCGGTCGTAACGAAGCTGGGTCATGGTCCGGTACCGTTCGGTGCGACCCGGATTTCCAACTACAAAAACCGGTGTTCCGTCTTTGATGCCATCCGGGTTGATCGGATAATGAAAATCGGCTGTATTCAAAGGTTGGCCATCGTCATCGTACGCCCGCCAAAATGTAAAATCAAGGTTGTACCGCGGGAAAGTGAAATTGTCCGGATCTCCGCCAAAATAACCCAGGTCATTTTCAGGAAGTAATACCAGCCGGATATCTGAATACCGCTTGTAACCGTAAATCGCATATCGCCCCCCACTGTAATAAGTGACGAGTTGGAGGCGGAGATCACTCCATCCGTCCATGGCTTCGTACTGACTGGTCAGTGAGTCCTGGGCTTCCTCGGAGGTGAGTGAGGATTGAAGTGCTTTCATTTCCTCAGTGACATCTTTCGCCCGGATCAATTGATCCACAAACAACCCTTCAGATTTTCGCTCTTCTGCCTGAGTCGCGGCGTAAAAACCGTTCTCGATCAGGTCTTCTCCTTCTTTCTGCAGATCCGCGATCAATCCCCTCGAACAGTGATGATTGGTCATGATCAGCCCCTTTTCAGAGACGAAGGAAGCCGAACAAAAAGTGGAAAAACGCAACGCTGCTTTCCGGACGTTATCCATCCATGCCTGGTCGAGTTCGAGGTCGTAGGTGTCATTGAAGTAGTCCAGCGGGGCATCCTCAAATGTCCACATCCGGCCAAAGTCAAATTTGCTGAATTCCTGAGTTAATCCCTGATGAAATGTAGAGATCAAGAGGAAAAGAAGAAATATGCCATGTTTTTTCATATCGTTGCGTTTTAAAATTAAGCTCCAAATATACGATAAACCCTCATTTTGAAGGCGAAGGATATTTGGATAACGCCCCTACCTACTGATTTCCCGGTGAAAAGAGCTTCGCAAAGCTTTCATAGCAGCCTGGAATAAAAAAGTGAACCGCTGAGGGTCTGCCGATTCATTTGGCCGGGGCACCAAAGAGCCTGCCGATGGGCTGAAGCTCATCGCAATAATTCCGACGTCCTTTCAGGACTTTTTGGCCCGGGACATTAGGTAAAAGCACAACCACTGTTCAATTTTACCAGAATACTGTTTTGCAAATCCCGCTGCTGCCCCATTCGTTAGTAATTTCAGGGCTGAAGCCCATCACTTTAGCACCGACGTAGGAAGTGTTCAATGTTTCCTGCTATTTCCTCATGTTCCAGCACAACGTTATTACCGGGGCAAATCCCGCACACATCGAAATCCGGTATGGTTGTAACTGGATTTCATATCGCCTTTCATCCTTCGCGAAACGCGGTAGCCACTGCAATACGAATCGTTGCACAAAAAAGATCCACCCCGCAGTACTCTTTTGGGGATCAGGGGTTCGTCCGGGTCAAAACTGGTTTGCGGTCCCCGGGGATTGTAGACGATTTCGCTGGGATCGTGTTCCTGGTAATATTCATAGTGGTACAAATCCTCGCACCATTCCCAGACATTTCCGGACATATCGTACAATCCATACCCGTTGGGCTGGAAAGTGCCCACGGGTGCGGTCAGGTAAAACCCATCTTTCTCCTCGTTGTTAAAAGGGAATCCCCCCTGCCAGTAGTTGGCGTGGATTTCGTCATCCCGGTCGAGTTCGTTCCCCCATGGATAAACCGAATTGGACATGCCCCCCATGGCTGCCCATTCCCATTCAGCTTCGGTCGGGAGACGCTTGCCGGCCCATTGGGCATACGCTTTTGCATCTTCCCAGGAGATATGAGTCACCGGATGGTATTCCTTGCCTTCGAGGTCACTCCCCGGACCGAGCGGCTGCCGCCAATTGGCACCGGTAGTCCATTCCCACCAATACCCGGGATTATTCAGCGGTACGGGGCCATCCGTTGGCCGAAACACAAGCGAACCGGCTCTGAGAAGTTCGGGATCCGGTCGGGGCGTATTGGGTGGTAACTGGGTTTTCATTTCCTCCCAATCGATATCCTGTTCCGCTGTCGTGATATAGCCGGTCTGCTCGACAAACTCAGCAAATTCTTTATTGGTCACCTCCGTAACATCCATCAGGAACCCATCGACCCGCACCGTATGTTTGGGGTATTCGTCCGGGTCAGCCTGGTCGCTATTGGCCCCCATTTCAAATTCACCACTCGGGATCTCGACCATTTTTCCGATCAGATCTTCCGGTTGTGCGTCGGAAAGATTCACCTTCGTTTCTGCTTTTACAGCATTGGCAGGGGATGTTGCTGAATTTTTCTTTTGATCTGATTGGCAGGACAAAACCATCCCCAGAACCCACAAGACCAATATGCCATTTTTCATACTAATGTTCATTTTCAAAAAAGTTGAAATACGATTTCCACGGGATGATTTTGAAATCGATCAACATCACCACCCCCAATATTAAATATTCTAAGAACACAATCCAAATCCATTCGCGATAAGGTTCGGTCGTATAGCTCATATAACTAAAAACGATGAGGAAACTCCATACGATGGCGTACCGGTACGGGGAAAACAACGAGAAACAAATCGGAAGGAGTAAGTACCAGGGATGGACCGTCGTACTGCTAAACAACAGGATTGTAAAGATGAACAATGCCCGGATCATGAGTCCTTTGTCGTTGAGGTATTGCAGGATGTACAAAAACACGTACCCCATACCCGCCGCAATCATGAGCATCGGGCCAATCCAGTGTATCATGTTGTATCCGAATATCTGGTATCCGATCCACCTGAAAAAATAGTAGAAGCTGGCATTGAATTCAAATGTCTGTACAAACAGCCGCATGCTGTCGAGATAATGACGGGGGTAGTCCAGGATCCCCATGTTGATGTAGGCCAGGGCACAAATCGATAAAATGAGCAGCACCGACCATGCAAACCGGCGGAGTCCCAGGCGGCGGATGAACAGGGGGAGGAGCAAAATAATGGTCAGTTTCATCAGGATTCCCGCGGCAAATAAAACGCTGAACAATACCCACCGCCCTTTCAGTAACCACCAGAAGGCGTATAAAAAAAATCCGAGCATGATCACTTCAGCGTGTAGATTTCCGGTGAATTCCAGGATGATCAGTGGATTGAGTGCATAAAGAAGGGCGTTTTTCTGCTGATATTTCAGGGCAGGTAACAGCTTGAGCAGGAGGTAAATAATGCCTGATTCCGCAGCCAGGATGAGGATCCGCATAAAAATTACGCTCAGGAAAATGTTGTCCGGGGTAAAAAATGTGGACCACCGATAAAAGATCTGGGCCAGAGGAGGGTAAATGGAGTAGTAATCAACCGAGTTGAGATAAGGGTAAATGTTTTGGGCCAGATATTGCGGAACGATATCGCCCTGCTCCATCAATTGGGTCGGGGTAAAGGCGTACGGTGAAATTCCCTGGTTGGCAATGACACCATCCCAGAAAAATCGGTACAGATCGTCTGACAGCCCGGGCCAGGCCAGCAATAGTCCAAAGCGGGCAACCAATCCGGTGCCGATGAAAAATAAAAAATCGTGGTGGTTTTTGACCTGCTTGAAAATCAGAAGGTAAAGACCAAAAGTTAAGGTGAAAAGGATCAGGAATGGGCCAATGTCGGTGCGGGGAATCGTATACCCAATGGTCCAGATGCACAGTAAAAAGAGCGTGGCATAGAAATACTTCACAAATCGATTTAATTATTTAGTAAATATAAGATTTCTCAAGGATATAGGCGATCTAATGGCACAAAGCCATTCGCCATTCTTCGCCTGCGTGACATCTCAAACCGGTAGTCCAAAGGTATTCCAGACCATAGCAACTACATAACACTTAATAATACTGCATCGTACGCATTTCCTGGGATTATGAGTTAAGTTGCCTGGAATTATGCAACGCTGTAATAGAAGATCAGCCCAAACCCCACCGCCAGGAATCCATGTAGAACGATCATGGAATATTGTTGCTCGATTAAACCAGCTCCAATCCCGAAAATAAAATATACACAGAAAAAACCTTCCCACCACGTGATTTTGTCAACACGCCGGAATGCATAACTCCGTTCATGGGAAACGGGCGAATGAAGGTGAAATTTTGGGGTCCGGATAAAAGGACTCTTTTTTCCACGCAACCCCTGAATCACCGCCCGGGTGTTGTGAAGCGAGAGCCCCATCGAGATGGCCATAAAGGCCGGGAATATCAGGATGAATTTCCAGATCCGTTGCAGCAAGGTGGGTTCAAATCGGGAATGAGCATTGAGGACATTGGCCTGGTAGAAAATTAAGGCTATGGAGGTAATCCCCAGTCCAAAAATCAAAAAGAATCTCATATCGATCCCAAGATTATTAACAACCCAGACCATGGGGACGGACAATAAAGCCATCAGGAAAATCATGACAAATATCGAGGACGCCGCGAGATGCCCCGTCGCGTGTACCTTTTTCCAGAACGGTACTTTTGACCGCCAGAGGATAGGGAGGAGTTTGCGCGCGGTTTCGGCCCCTCCCTTCATCCATCGGAATTGTTGAGATTTGTAGCTCCAGATTTCCGTGGGGAGTTCGGCAGGGGATCCCACATCTTCCCGGAATAGAATTTTCCATCCATGGAGTTGTGCCCGATAACTCAAATCCAGGTCTTCGGTCAGGGTGTCCGCCTGCCAACCGCCTGCTTCGAGGATGGTCGATTTTCGCCAGATTCCGGCGGTTCCGTTGAATTGAAGGAAGTAGTCCGCCTCATAGCGGGCTAATTGTTCGATGAAAAAATGGACGTTGAGTTGGAGGGCCTGGACTTTGGTCAGCAGGGAATGATTCTGATTCAGATGTTCCCACCTCGCCTGTACAATACCCACCCGGGGATTGTGGAAAGAGGGAACTACCTTGAGCAAAAAATCGGTATCCGGCAGAAAATCGGCATCAAAAATCGCGATCAATTCCCCCCGGGCAAATTGGAGGCCGTGCTGCAGGGCTCCGGCTTTGAACCCTTTTCGCTCGGTCCGTGTGATCAACTGAATGTCCAGCCCTTTTTGCTGGTATTCAGCCACCTTCTTTTTGCTGATCTCCAGACTTTCGTCGGTTGAGTCGTCCAAAACCTGGATTTGCAGCTTTTCCCGGGGATACTGGAGGGTACAAATGTTATCGATTAGCCTGGCGACCACGTATTTTTCATTGTAGAGAGGGAGCTGGACTGTCACAGATGGATACGCATCCGGGTACTGAATTTGGGAATGGTCATCCCGGGATAGTTTTGATTGGCTTTTGCGATAAAAGAAAAATAGTTCCAGTTGCAGTAGGTTGAACACGAGGATATAAACCAATATCGCGCAGTATACAACCAGGATGAGGTAATAAATCACTTCCATTATCCTCACAGGTGTTTAAAAATCGTCCAGATAATTTTGTAACCAGCGAGGACGGATCCTTTTACGGTACCCGACACCTTCGATTGTCCGATTCGGGGTCTGTAATCCACTGGAACTTCCATCGTTTTCAATTTTAGTTTGGCCGCTTTCACCTGCATTTCCACCGTCCAACCATAATTGGTATCCTGCATTTCCAGCGCCTCCAATTGGTCCCAGCGAATGGCCCGAAAAGGACCGAGATCCGTAAATCGGTATCCGTAGAAAATGTGGATCAACCGACTGGCGAGCCAGTTCCCGAACCGTTGATGCGGCTGCATCGCCCCCTTTTCCAGGTTACCCAATGCCCGGGAACCGATGACCATATCCACCTTTTCATGCACAATAGGGTGGATTAAATCCGGCAACTGGTCAGGATGGTCAGAGTAATCCCCGTCAATAAAAACGACAATATCCGGTCTTTGTTCTAATCCGCGGAGGTGTTTTATCCCTGCCAGGCATGCGTTTCCGTACCCTTTGGCTGGTTCGTACACCACTTTTGCTCCGTGTCGCCGGGCCACCTCATCGGTGGAGTCCGAACTGTTGTTATTGCACACTACAATATGACGGACCATATGACGGGGAAGGTCTTCGATCACTTTACCGATCGATCGCTCTTCGTTGTATGCGGGAATAAGAACATCGATAATTGGTTTTTTCAAAAGGCCTCTGATCTCTGATGTGTGGACAAAGATAGGAAGAAATGGCGGAGGAGTACAAGGCCCGGTCGGGAGTTTGCGTGGGGCCGATGAGAAATCACTCAAATCTAAATTAATTTATAATCTTTGCAGATACAACGTCGTTATCAATTTCTCTATGGATGGAAATTTACACTCCGAAGCCCTTTGGATCGGGATAATTATTTTGCTGTTGGGAAGTTTTCAATCGTGTCAGAAAATTGAATTTGATACGGGCGGGTCGGTGAATCTTCGCTTTTCCACAGATACCCTGACTTTCGATACCGTTTTTACACAGGTGGGATCAACCACCCGGTATTTTAAAATCCACAACCAGAGCGATAGGTTCGCCCGGGTAGATGAAATAAAGTTGGGCGGTGAATCTTCCCCTTTCAGGATAAACGTGGACGGCTATCAGGGGCCCGTGATCCGAGACCTGGAAATTCCACCCAAAGATAGCGTTTACGTTTTTGTCGAAGTGACGGTCGATCCTGACCAGCCATTGAGCGTGAGTCCGTTTATTATAGAAGAAAATTTGGAAATAAGAACCGGGGCGGAAAGTAATACGGTTTTACTCAATGCATGGGGTCAAAATGCAAATTATATTCCGAGTGTGAAAGGAGCGCGGCGTCAGGTGTTGATCACTTGCGATATGAACACCTGGACCTGGGATGACCCCAAACCGTATGTGATCTACGGCGTCGTGGTGATTGATAGTTGTACGTTGGAGATTCCTGCGGGGACGGATGTTTACGTCCATGGTGGATCGGTATTCAGCCAGGGGCAGTCCTACAACGACGGTGTGTTGTTCATCGGAAAAAACGCCAACCTCCAGGTTCTGGGGACTCCGGATAATCCGGTGACCTTCCAGTCGGATCGATTGGAAAAGGATTATCAACACCGGATAGCCCAGTGGGGACGGATTCAGCTCGGAGCAGAAAGCAAAGACAACGTTATTAGCCATGCCCGCCTGCGTCACGCAAATATCGGTGTGCTGGTGGATTCCCTGGCAGAATTGAATATTGACCATACCGTAATTGGATATAACGGAACCGCTTCCCTGGCTGCTTTCCGGGGGCTGGTAACCGGATACAATAATGTATTTCACAGTGCAGCCGGCTACAATCTACGCGTGGATTTTGGCGGGTTTTACCGATTCGATTATTGCACATTTGCCAATGTTGGATTTGGGGAAGAAGCTGTAGGCGTGAGTAATTATTACTGTTTCAAACAGGAGAACAACCAGTGTGTAGATGCCAAAGCTTCCGTACTCAACCTTGAAATTCGGAATAGCATACTGTACAGCAGTCAACCCGATGGTTTGACCATGCTGGATGCCACGGAAGATCCGGATTTCTTCCGGGTATCATTTAAAAATTCACTCATTCGAATCAAGGATTTACTGGACAAGGATCGATTTCCCCAATTCCTGAGCGACCATCCTACAGTTACCCAATACGAATTTGGAGATCCGCTTTTCCACGACACCGAAAATTATGATTTCTCCCTGGACTCCCTTTCCGTAGCCCGGGATTTGGCCAGACCTATTCCCGGGATTTCGCACGATCTGATCGGAAATCCACGCGACCCTGTTTCTCCGGACGCTGGCGCGCTGGAATGGCAATAATCCAAAATATAACATCGCCCCGCTCAATATAATGCCCGGGCAGTCGTGTCTCCCATGTTACAGGTTTAAACAGGGAATTGCCCAAACTGCTTAAATAAGGTAAGTAGCGCCAGAATATGGAATTTCTTTATTTAAATAGAATAAATGCGGCGGAGCTCCGTTTTAATTAAAGTTTTGAAGGGTGGATTTACTGGAATGAAACCGATTAGCCTTTCAAAGCGACCTTCTTTATATCATTCCATGCCTCAATCAAGTGTGCCGGACAATAAGTTCGTGATAAATATGTCGAAAAAGAATCCGTCTGATGTGTCACGGATTTAGTGGGTGGTGCACAAGGCTGGTAATCGCCGGAATGTCTTTTTTGTAAAATTAAAATGCGAAACAATGAGAAATCTGAGATTATCAATTGGAGTATTTATGCTGATTTTTTCCGGCAACATATTATTAGCCCAGGATCTCAACCGAGAAGAAGTACCTGCAAATATTCTGGAACACTTTGACCTGGAATATGCCCAGGCTTCGGATGTCGAATGGGAGATGAAAGGCGACAGGTACAAGGTTGAATTTGAATACGATCGCCAAACCGATATGGAAATCTGGTACGATGCGAACGGTAATGTCGTCCGTGAAAAAGAGGAATGGAAGAAATCCAAATTGCCTGATGCGGTGAAAAACGCGATTAAGGAAGAGTATTCGGACTACAAGATCGATGACGTAGATAAAATTACAGAAGATGGCAAGGTCCATTTTAAGGTAAGCCTGGACTCCAACCGGGATGAGGATATGGAGGTATGGATCGATGAGTCAGGAGAGATTACAGAGTCCAAACGCGATTAATGTTCGGTTTTATAAATAATAGGTGTTTTTGGCGAGATTGCTTTTGTCAGATCGATGGATCAATTGAAGGCATCGGCTGAATTGCATCGAAGTATGATGATGAAAAAAATCTGGCGAAAAAGAAGCCGCTATAAGGATGAAGATTTGGGCAACTGAGCGCAAGTCCGGACAGCGGAAATAGTATAGAGATTCCCTTTTGTCAAATACGCAGAGTCCGCATCATCGCGGATATATGCCATACGGTTTACACGCCACATTCCATCGTACCGATCTCACCCTAAAGCGCTGTTTCCGACTGAAGGGCGGAAGGCGGTTTGAAACGTTTTAGGAATTGAAATGATGTGTCCCGAAGTGCAGTCCCCTGTGTTTTTATATTCAATCCCCATTGCTGGTTAAAAACCCGGGAAAAGAATGGATATGCACTTCGGGTAGTTTTTATTTGTTAGGTTCCCGGGATAAGAATTTTGGAAAATACCGTTCCTTCTGTGAAGGTTGATCACCGAGAGAAATTCATCAGGTACAATTATCCGAATTAGGGGGCGATTACAGTGGGGGTTAATTCAAACCAGTACATCCGTAAATTCTTTTTCATTTTTGGCGCTGTACGCCCGAATGTAGGGACAAACCGGTTGAACTTTCTTTCCCTGGTCCCGGGCGTATTCCAGAGCGTATCGGGTCAATCGGGCTGCATGGCCCTGGTTGCGAAGAGCGGGTGGTACGAAAACATAAGTATATGCCCATGTTGCTTCATCCTGCGGTCGGAATAAGAGAAAGGCGGTCTGTCCATCGATTTCCATTTCAAATCGGCCGGAGTCTTCGTTGACGGTTATTTCGTTCATATTTGTTCCTGTTTTTAGTTTTGGTTCGTACTCATTATTTGATGGACCATTGTTCAAGTTTGGGGGTTAAGGCCATAAAGCCGTTTATTAGCGTTTTGCTGTTTTTCCTATATTACTGGTACCCATATGTCACTGGCTTCCCGGTTTTTGGTGTAAACACCTGAAGACACAATTTTTCCTAATCTTTATGACTCTGCTCGGTTCCATCGTGTCCGGCAGGCAAACTAATATCTACCTAAAACAGAATGGACACTCATATGTTCCGGGCACGAAAAAATCTCCCACGTGCCCTGAGGTGACCGATAAAGCCCTGCGCCGTATCGAAAACTCGTATTTCCCACCGCATCGTATGTGCGTCTTTGAAGTTTAACGATTTGGATGGGTGGATGTGCCGGATCCATCGTTTGGGTTAAATATGTCCGGATTGAATTGGATACATCAACCCGATACAAATCCGCGATATTTTGGCCCCCCGAAGTAGTCAACCCAACCAGGAACAAATCATCGGGGTCCGGTCCGGTAAATAGGTTGATGTTTTGGTAGGAAGCCCACTCCGGATCGGACCAACTTCCTTTGTCCAATTTGGCCATCTCCAGGCTGGCTATTTTTTGGAAATGAATTTCCCCATTTTCAAATCCCTCAGTGGGGGTAATGTACCAGTCCGTATGGCGCGCGTCCCAGTTCGCCACGACCAATACCACATAGCGACCCATTTGACACAGACCCACAGCGCCTGCAGTGGCCCTTTCATACGCCCCATTTCTTTCAAGGGAATGCAGCGGGGTCACAGGTGCTTCCCCGACTTGTGTAAGGTCGTAAATAATCACCCGGGAGGAGGTTCTTAAATGATTGTCTTCAATGCCGACGGCAAGATAATGATCCATGATTTGAAATCCACCAGCATGTCGGAAAGGCTCGGTCATCAGCGTATCGATTTGGATTATCCTGGCCGTGGAGTCATATTCCGCGAATGCCATATAGGCCACCCGCTCACTGCTCCCCGACAACAAAAGATAATCTTTCTCGCCGGTCGAGTACTTTTGAATGCCCTGGATGTGACCACCGGATTGATCGAAATTTAAAGAATATTCTATCACAATCTCAGAGCCGTCCGGATCGGAATGTGAAAAAAAATCCTGGATATGCTGTTGCCCGTGAAGCGGCAGGTAGGGGACTATTATCCATAGAAGAAGGTAGTGTTTCATGTCAATTCAATTGGTGGAATTGATTTTTTCGATCTGACCCGACCGGGGGAACCTGACCCGGGTTAATATCAGGATACCGATTAAAAAATACAGCCCCAAAACCAAAATACTATTGCGCATACTTCCCGACAATTGGTCGATCAAACCAAACGAAAAGGTACCGAAAACGATGGCTACTTTTTCCAGGACCTCATAAAAACTAAAGTACGAATTCAATTCATTTTCTTTCTGACCTTCCAGTAATTTAGCGTAGGATGCCCTACTCGTCGACTGGATACCGCCCATGACAAGACCGACAAGCCCGGCTACGAAATAGAATTGAGTGGTTTGTTGGGTGATGTAGGCCAGAACACACACCATAATCCAGATGATCAGCATCGATATCAGCGAAATTTTGTTGCCCTTTAGCCTGGATATCCAGGCAAAAAGATAAGCGCCACCGATTGCGACGATTTGAAGAATTAATATCAAAATAATAAGGTTGGCCGTTTCAAAGTCCAATTCTTTTTCCGCGAACGTCGCCGCAAGGTATAAGATGGTTTGTACCCCGGTGCTGTAAAAGAAAAAAGCGGTTAAAAACCGAACCGTGTTTTTTTGCGGCCACAATTCCTGCCATACAGAACGCAGACGTTCCAGACCCCGCTTCATGCCACGGTGGATAGGTCCTGGTCGGTCGTCGGGTAACCGGCGGAATGGAATTTGTGCGAAGCCAATCCACCACAGACCAACCATCACGAAAGAAACCCGTGCGGCCATAGAACCTTCGGGCAAACCAAATGCAGATGGAAATTGAACCATCATCAGATTGACCAGGAGCAGCAGTACGCTTCCGATATAACCGTAAGCAAAACCCTGCGCACTGACTTTGTCGTATCGATCGGGACTGCTAATGACCGGCAGGTAAGAATTGTAGAACACCTTTCCGCCGTCGAAACCGATTTGGGCGAAAATAAAAGCCGTCAATCCGATCCACAATTTCTCAGGTCCGGTAAAAAAGAATAGCGAAATGCAGGCCAGGGACCCCAGCCAGGTAAATGCTTTAAGGAATATTTTCCGTTTGCCACTGTAATCGGCGATGCCGGAAAGAAAGGGTAAAGCAAGAACGATAATGAGGTAGGCGAAAGAAATGGAATAGGAAAATATAGCGCTGTTGCTGATGTTCATCCCCAGTACTGGAATGACATCTGGCGTGGAGGAAATAAAGTAAGCGGGGAAGATGGCGACGGAAATGACGAGCGCAAAAGCGGAATTGGCCCAGTCGAAAAACGACCATGCCCGGATGATTCTTTTATCGTTTAATCTGGATTCCAAAAATTTATTTATATTTTTCTGACCTTTTGAATAATTTCAAAACATGAAAATAGCGATTCTTTCGAGAAGTAGTGCTTTGTATTCGACACAAAGCCTGGTGCGGGCTTGCCTACGCAAAGGACATGAGGTAGAGATTATCGATCATTTGTCGATCGATTTACTGATCCGGGAAGGTGATTTTCAAATCCGCTCCAATGGGTTGCCGATAGGACCTTTCGATGCCATTATCCCACGGATTGGCAGTTCGGTGACCACGATGGGAACATCGGTCATCCGGCAATTTGAGATGATGGGCGTATTTTCGGCTACTTCTTCGGAAGCACTGATGCGGTCGCGGGACAAACTCAGTTGTTTGCAACATCTGGCGGCAAATCATATTTCCATTCCCGACACGATGATTATGAATTATCTGCAGTTTAATGAAAGTTTTTTCAAAACTCACATGAAACTTCCCGTTGTGATCAAACTCCTGGATAGTACTCATGGTCTGGGGGTCATGATTGCGAACAGTTTCAAAAGTACCGAGACTATATTGGAGACGATGTACCATTTGAAGCAAAAGGTGATGTTGCAACAATTTATCCGGGAATCTGCCGGAACCGATATCCGGGTGTTCGTAGTCGACGGAAACATCGTGGCATCAATGCAACGGCAAGCCGCAGAGGGCGAATTTCGATCCAATCTTCATCGCGGTGGCACTGCTCATATGGTCCGGTTGACCCCTCAGGAGCAAAGTCTTGCCTTGAGGTCGTGTGAAGTGCTTGGATTGGGCATTGCCGGAGTGGATATTTTGAGGGGGAAAGGAAAATCGTACGTGCTTGAGGTGAATGCATCACCGGGGCTGGAGGGAATTGAAGGGGCAACGGGGGTCAACGTGGCGGCCCGCATCGTGGATTACGTCGAAAAAGGGACCCGGATTCATTTAAACAGGAGGTATGCAGATCGGTCAGTATAAGATCAAACCAGGTGAAAATAAAGCGGTTGACTTGTTTGTGGGTTCCCTGCCAACGGGAACGGGGGTGTTTATTAAAGCCCACGTATTCCGTTCCCTGACGCCGGGACCGACAATGCTGGTTCTGGCGGGCATGCACGGTGATGAAATCAATGGCATTGAAATCGTGCGAAGAGC
This sequence comes from uncultured Bacteroidota bacterium, assembly GCA_937952445.1. Classification (GTDB taxonomy): domain Bacteria; phylum Bacteroidota; class Bacteroidia; order Chitinophagales; family Saprospiraceae; genus Membranihabitans. The sequence continues at coordinate 14,278 of CALGAA010000185.1, forward strand.
CATCTTTTCGGGAGTTTTCGATGAATTGATTGCGGGCAACGTTATTGCGGTTCCGGTCCTCAACATATACGGATTTATGAATTTTTCCCGCTACGTCCCCGATGGAAAAGATGTGAACCGCAGTTTTCCGGGCAGTTCCCGTGGATCGCTGGCATCGCGTGTGGCGCATATGATGACCAAAACCATACTACCCCTGGTTGATTTTGGCATTGACTTTCACACCGGAGCGGAGAGTCGATTCAATTTTCCCCAGGTCCGCTACAGTCCCAAATCCCCTCAATCCCGGAAATTGGCTGAAATTTTCAATCCACCTATTTTGTTGGAAAAATCGACCATTGCCAAAACTTTGCGGGCGGAAGCTCGCTCTCAAAAGATACCGATCATTGTATACGAAGGTGGAGAGGCGCTTCGACTCGACGGCCACAGTATCGAAATCGGATTGGATGGGATCCGGCAGATACTCCAGTCGAAGTCGATGATACCCCCGGATTTTTCATTTGGGCCCCGCTTTCATGACTTTAAAAAAACGAGTTGGATACGGGCACATCAGTCGGGCGTATTTATCTGGGCGCAAGGTTCGGGACGGATGGTCAAGAAAGGGGCTATCCTGGGCCATATCTACGATCCCGACGGAACTGAGAAAACCACCGTGGTCGCGCACAAGCCGGGGTACTTGATCGCGCACAACAATATCCCGGTGGTGAATGTGGGGGATGCGTTATTTCATTTGGCATATTAGGATTAGTCCGCCCCGGGAGGACTAATCGTTTGGGCGAATTCCGCTACGCTTTATTCGCGTTTGGGTCCGGGTCGCAGGGGCGCCCGGACGTTTGGGGCCTAACGGCCGTTTGCTTATTCTAACAGTTGTTATTTGCCTGGTCATTCTGCTACTTTCTCGACTATTGCGTCATTCGCTTCCTTATGCGAATGGCTGAATTTTTCGTTTGGCACAGTACCGCACTTTTCAACCGGGCTGCCGGGCCCAAATTCCAAAACGTCCGATATATGCAGCCTGCTAGGCAATCGCTACCCCCATACGGGCAGGTTTCGCTATGTCCCTTCGGTCCAAGTCTCGCCATAGCAAACCCGAACGCACACTCCAACCCACCCGGAGAAGAGCGAGAATGAGAGGTGAGAGCGATGAATACCCCCAGCAATACCACTCCGGCTTGCCGGCACAAATTCCGAATCATCGGATATATGCAGTCCGCCAGGCAAGAGCTACCCAAACACAAACCCGAACCCAAACTCACTCCCGCAAGCCTAACGGCCGTTTGGTGGGGGGCCTTATTCTAACAGTTGTTATTTGCCTGGTCATTCTGCTACTTTCTCGACTATTGCGTCATTCGCTTCCTTATGCGAATGGCTGAATTTTTCGTTTGGCACAGTACCGCACTTTTCAACCGGGCTGCCGAACCCAAATTCCAAAACGTCAGATATATGCAGCCTGCCAGGCAATCGCTACCCCCATACGGGCAGGTTTCGCTATGTCCCTTCGGTCCAAGTTTCGCCATAGCAAACCCAAACGCACACTCCAACCCACCCGGAGCAGAGCGACAATGAGAGGTGAGAGCGATGAATACCCCCAGCAATACCACTCCGGCTTGCCGGGTACAAATTCCGGATCATCGGATATATGCAGTCCGCCAGGCAAGAGCTACCCAAACACAAACACAAACCCAAACCCACCCCCGTAACCCAACTCTCCTAAGTCTTTTGTATATTGGGTGGTCTTATGAATAAGGTACTCATTCTCATTTGCTCCATTTTATGCACGGCATTTTCCTGGCTTTGGGGTCAGCACAATCCTGGTGGTGAATTGCTGGCAGAGGATTGTATGGAGGGTGGATCAGCCAGTATCATGGTTGTGGATTTGGAATCCGGAGAGGAAGTGTATGCTTTTGATGCATTCCGTGCGCTTCCGACAGCTTCCATTCAAAAGTTTCTGACCACCGCAGCGGTTCTGCAAACAAAGGGTCCGGATTTTCAGTACGAAACCATCGTAGGTTACACGGGACATATAGCCCAGGGGCGATTGGATGGAAATATCGTTGTCGTAGGTTCAGGAGATCCAACCCTGGGATCTGGCTATTTTGAGGATGGATGGGATATGGATAAACTGGCCGATACGCTTTCGGCATACCTGGAGGCCCTGGGGGTTCAACAAATCCGTGGTAATGTGGTCATTGATGTCAGTATTTCCCCCGGACAACACGTGCCGGGAGGCTGGCCCTGGGCTGATCTCGGTAATTATTACGGTGCCGGTCATTGGGGCCTCAATATTCACGACAACGAATACCGACTGTTTTTCCAACAAAACCAAATTCAGGGTCAACCAACCAGAATTTTGAGAACCTTGCCCGATGTGTCCCCATTCGTGATCCACAACGAGGTGCGAACGGGTCCGGCAGGTAGCGGGGACCAGGCATATATTTATGCAGCTCCCTATTCTACCTCAGCTACGGTCCGGGGGACCATACCCCCAGGTTCAGGTAGTTTTTCGATCCGGGGAAGTCTGACCAACCCGCCTCAATTTTTCGGAGAAAGACTCAAAATATTGCTCGAAGAATCAGGAGTGACGGTTTCAGGAGGGATCGAGGTGACCCCCGACCCGGTAAGTTCGGTCCAAATTCTATTTACCATATCATCTCCGCCGTTGCTTGAAATCGCCCGGGTTACGAATTACCGATCCGTAAACTTGTATGCTGAAGCTCTGCTCAAATTGCTTTGTGAAGACCGAAATACCGCCTCACAGTACGGATGTGGTCTGGATCGATTGGAGGAATTCTGGACCCAGAATGGCCTGGATGACGACCAGATTTTTTACCGGGATGGAAGTGGTTTGAGTCCCCGAAACACTGCTTCCTCGGCAAGTTTTGTACGCGCCCTGCAAGCAGTTTTTGACGATTCAGATTGGTTTATTTCCTTATTCGCCACCCTGCCTGAGATGGGTAAGGACGGGACTCTGCAATATATGTTGCGCGGCTACCACGGAACCGGGAGGATCCATGCCAAAAGCGGTTACATTGGACGCCAAAGGAGTTATATGGGATACATGAGTACTGAAAAGGGGCGTACCCTGGCATTTTGTGTGATGCTGGATAATTACAATTGTTCATCCACGAGGATGAGACAACGGATCGAGCGATTTTTGATTGCGTTGATGAAAGAGTAATCGCCTCGCTGAGAGAACCAGCTGTAAACCTACCACTCTCGTAATTTCATCTTTTCATTCTTCCATCAGAAACTACTCCTCTTCCTCAATGATATTCCCGGGGTGAATATAAGATGGCGGATCGCTGGCGGGAAAAGTTTGTTCCAGCTGTTCGTCAATTATTTTATCGAGATCCTTCTTTTTACTTTCTTCCTCGTCCGCAATGGTATTCCCCGGGTGGGTATAAGATGGCGGATCGCTGGCGGGAAATGTTTGTTCCAGTTGTTCGTCGATTTT
>CALGAA010000186.1 GCA_937952445.1 uncultured Bacteroidota bacterium
GGCTTTCACCAGGTTGGATCTTGAAGTGCTTTCCGAAATATCCAGTTTATCAGCAATCTCTCTATGGGAATACCCTTCCACCACGTAGAGGTTGAACACCGTTCTGTAGGTCGGAGTCAATTGTTGCACGGCCATCAGGATTTCTTTTTCCGTCACTTTCTCAATGGCGCTCGGTTGATCATTTTCTACATCGTAGGCTTGTTCGATGGATTCGGTCCGGCGCCGGGCCATTTTTCGATAATGATCGATCGCCGTGTTGACCATAATCCGTCTGATCCAACTAAATAGGGAGGTGCCCGGTTTATATTTTCCAATATACCGAAATACCTTGATGAACCCATCATGCAGGATATCCAAAGCTTCTTCCTCTGTCTTGGAATAGCGAATACAAACCCCCATCATTTTACCGTAATACGCTTCGTAAATGATTTTCTGGGCCCATTTCTCCCTTCGGACACAAGCCTGAATAATGGATTCTTCGTTGTGATCTAGAGTCAGTGCAACATCCATTGTGGTAAGGAATTTCCTTACAAATTACCGAAAATAAAACGTTTGGACAAGTGCCCCTGCTGCCTTAACTTGAGAATAACACGGACAGTGGTCCTATAAAAGATCAATTCTACTTCGTAAATTTGCAAATTATTCGATATATGCATTATATTCTATTCTTTGAGAAACAATAGATTAACAATTTGATGGCAGAAGAACACAACAACACAGCGGTGATCGGCTTAGACGGAATGTACGAAAATTATTTTTTAGATTACGCTTCTTATGTCATTCTTGAAAGGGCGATCCCAACGATTGAAGACGGTCTAAAGCCCGTGCAGCGGCGGATATTACACGCTATGCATCAGATGCATGACGGGCGATATCACAAAGTCGCCAATATCATCGGCCAGACCATGCAATATCATCCCCACGGAGATGCAGCCATCGGTGATGCCCTGGTCAAGCTCGGACAGAAAGACCTGATGATTGACCAGCAGGGAAACTGGGGGAACATCGCTACAGGTGATGGGGCCTCGGCACCCCGCTACATCGAGGCACGATTATCACCTTTTGCTCTCGAAATCGCATTCAACAAAGACATTACCGAATGGCAGTTGAGCTACGACGGTCGGAAAAAGGAACCGATCCATCTGCCCATGAAATTTCCCCTTCTGCTGGCTCAGGGTGCAGAAGGTATAGCAGTGGGGCTTTCTACGCGCATCATGCCCCATAATTTCAATGAACTCATCGATGCCTCGATTAAGATTCTTAAAGAAAAAAGCTTTAAACTTTATCCCGATTTTCAGACGGGTGGGTTGATGGATGTGTCGGACTACAAAGACGGCGAACGCGGAGGTAAAATTAAAATCCGGGCACGCATCGAAAAGCAAGACAAGAACACCCTGATCATCAAAGAAATCCCTTACGGCACCACGACTTCCACGTTAATAGACTCCATTCTCAAAGCCAACGAAAAAGGGAAGATCAACATCAAAAAGATCACCGATAACACGGCGCGGGACGTGGAAATCATCATCGATCTGGCCTCGGGGCAATCTCCTGAACTGACCATCGAAGCGCTATATGCTTTTACGAATTGCGAAGTATCGATCTCACCCAATGCGTGCGTCATTGTCGAGGACAAACCGATGTTTCTCACCGTTCCGGAGATCCTGCGACGATCCACTGCACATACGAAAAACCTGATCCGTGCAGAACTGAAAATTCAGGAGCAGGAATGGCTTGATAAGTACCATTTTGCTTCCCTCGAAAAAATATTTATAGAAAACCGGGTTTACCATGAAATTGAAGAGGCGGAAACCTGGGAAGCGGTTCTGGAAATTATTGACCGGGAAATGCGACGGTACATCGCCGATCCGGAGGAAGAATTAGCTCCGGGCGATGATCGGTTGGTTCTCAACAGGCCTTTTGTGGAGGAAGATATTTTGCGCCTGACGGAAATCAAGATCAAAAAAATATCTAAGTACAATAAGTTCAAGGCAGATGAAGCGATCAAGGCTATCCAGGAGGAAATCAAAAATGTACGGTATCATTTGACCCACCTCACCGACTACTGCATCAGTTATTTTGAGAAACTCAAAGCCAAATACGGCAAAAATCAGGACCGTCGAACGAAGATCACCACCTTTGGGGAAATTGAAGTGCAACAGGTAGTCGCCAACAACTCCAAATTATTCGTCCAATACGAGGAGGGCTTTATAGGTTGGGGTCTTAAAAAAGCTGAATTCATCCGGGAGTGTTCTGACATCGATGACGTGATAGCGTTTCGTAAAGACGGGAAGTTCCAGGTCAGCCGGATAGGAGAAAAGGTATTCATGGGCAAAGACATTGTGCATGCTGATATTTGGTACCGGGGAGACGAACGGACCACCTATCACATGGTATATTTCGATGGAAAAACCAAACGTGCATATATCAAACGCTTTCAGGTCAAGGCTGTTACCCGGGACCGGGAATATGACCTCACCCGTGGATCGGCTGGTTCCCGACTCCTGTACTTTTCTGCTCATCCCAATGGAGAGTCAGAGGTGATCAGGATTACGCTTTCGTCCAACACGCGGGCACGCAAAAAGGTATTTGAGTTTGATTTTGGTGATTTGGAGATCAAAGGTCGACAGGCGAGCGGAAACATACTGACAAAATATGCGATTCGTAAAATCGAACAGAAAGAGCTTGGAGGTTCAACCCTGGAAGCTCTTAAAGTGTATATGGATGATGCCACCGGACAGCTCAATATGGAAGAGCGGGGCCGATTCGTCGGTGAATTTGAGGGAGCTGACCAAATTATCGTGATACACCGCGACGGAAGCTACGAACTCCTCGATTTTGACCCCAATCTGCGACTGCCCGTGGAAAGTGTTTATTCCGTATCTCGTTTTGAGCCGGACACGGACTGGAACATTTTGTATTACGAGGGTAATAAAAAATGGACCATGGTCAAGCGGTTCCAAATTGAAACAACGACTACAAGCCAGCGATTCCAATTTATTTCGGACCATCGAAGCTCCAAATTGATCCTTGCAACTCCCGATTCTGGTACGAAAGTCACTTATCAGGATTCGGATAAAAACGAGGCTGAATTCATATTTAGCGAATTCATCGACATCAAGGGTTGGCGGGCGCAGGGGAACAAACTTGAAGAAGGAAAGATCAAAGTTTTACGGACCGAAGAAATTGAAAGCGATCCGGAAGAAGACGAAGATGACGAAATGTTCCAATCCGGCGATACGGTGGACTTCGATGTAAAAAATGGCAATCAGGGGGAATTGTTTTAGCCGCGCTATTCCGACTTTATGATGGAGGGAATTATAAAAGTCAATACCACAGCTGTTCTCCCTCATCACTAATCAGAAAAGGACGCGCGAGGCTCCACTCATCTGATGAGGGTTGCAGCCGATAAAAAGCATGCATGGGGACGTCTTCAAACCACAACTCCTCTTCTTTTTCACAACGCAGGGTCATATGATCCTGCCAGTTCCCTTCCCGATCCAAATACTGCAATGTATAGGTTTCACCGGGTTCCACACCCGATTTTGATCCATGGTTAATTTTTGAGGCATTAAACGCCATTTTTTGGGTTTCAAGGGGTGTACTGTATTGCAGTTCTCCGTTTTGATCCAATAAAAAAGGAATTGTTGTAAAATGGTGCTCTCCTTTATTGAAGTATCCGATCCGGTACATAATATCTTTACCCATATTGCGAAATCGAATATTTTCATTTTCCCTGATCCCATAGCTTACGGGCATCCAATTCCCATAATTCATGACGTAGATGTATCCGAGTTCCAGGTCCACTGGCCATTGGTCCCCCACCGGATATACCAAGTCCCCTGCAGGGCAATGTTCTGCGGTCACATCAAACCAATG
>CALGAA010000187.1 GCA_937952445.1 uncultured Bacteroidota bacterium
GCGCGGCAACAGGCCAATCGACACATCATCGGTGTGGACACCACGCAGATCATCGGCCAATTTCAGGGACGGGCTGTCCCGGTATTATTCGATGAATTTGCGCGGTTGGTGACCGATTTACCCGGGGCAAAATTTTACAAAGCGATCCGCGAAAAGACCGGAACGCCACTGGGGGATTACGTCAATGTCGATGCTATGGATCCGGGGGATCTGGATTTGTCCTTGTTTTCGCCCCTGGAACTCAACGACAACGGATTGATCGGATACAACGGATATGATTACCTGGGCAATAAAACGTCGGGTGTGGAATTCAACGATTTCTTTACGGGTCGGGACGCCAACGGAAACCGGACATTTCTCAATCCTGCCTTTGAGCCGATCTATGGCGCTGCCTACATCCAGGATAAATTTTCGTACAAAGACATCATCTTCCGGGTTGGTTTGCGTCTGGATTATTACGACGCCAATACCCGGGTGCTGAAGGATCCGTATTCCCTGTACCCGATTATGACCGCGAGCGACTTTTTTGACCGGTTTGGCGGTGAACGCCCCTCGACCATCGGGGATGATTTTAAGGTGTACATCGAGCGGCCCAATTCGACCAATGTCAAGGCCTATCGGGATGGGGATCAGTGGTATTTCCCCAACGGAACTCCGGCCAACGACGGAAACGTCATTTTTGGAGGAGAGATCGTTTACCCCCAGTACTACCCCGAAAATGTCAACGATATAAAATCTGATAATTACGATCCGGATATCTCTTTCGAGGATTACGAACCGACCTTGAGCTGGATGCCCCGGTTTGCCGTGTCATTCCCAATCTCGGAAAAATCCAATTTCTTCGCCAATTACGACGTGCTGGTGCAAAGACCGCCGTCCAACAGCTTTACCTCCCCGTTGAGTTGGTACTATTTCGAGGACCGGAATTACGGCGCCGGCAATCCGATCAACAATGCCAACCTCAAGCCGGAGAAAACGATCAACTACGAGGTGGGTTTTCACCAGCTCATCACCCCGCTGTCTGCGCTCAAAATTAACGCGTTTTACAAAGAACTCCGGGATATGATACAGCAGCGGACTTATCTGTATTTGCCTTCGCCCATCAGCACTTATACGACGTACGGCAATCTGGATTTTGCAACGATCAAGGGTGTTTCGCTGGAATACCATTTGCGGCAGAGTAAAAATTTGTCGCTCCAGACCAATTATACCTTGCAGATCGCGAATGGAACCGGATCGGATGCAAATTCTCAGGGTGGTTTGACGACACGGGGCAATATCAGGACGCTTTCTCCCCTGGATCGGGACGAACGGCATGCGTTCAAACTTACGCTCGATTACCGGTACGGACATGGCAGAGAATATAACGGCCCGAGGTTATTTGACCTGGATCTGCTGGCCAATACGGGGGTGAATTTGCAGGGCTTTGTGGTTTCCGGCCGACCATACACCCAGCGGATACGCGCTACCCCATTTGGTGGTACGGGTTTTGCGGGATCGTTTAACGGGGCGCGAAAGCCCTGGACGTATACCCTGGATATGCGTCTGGACAAGACCATTGTGATTCAGACGGCATTTAAAGAAAATCCATTGTTTCTCAACATATCGCTGCGGGTGCTGAACCTGCTCAATACGGCGAACCCCAGAGCAGTTTATCCAGTTACAGGATCGGCGTACGATAGCGGGTATTTGCAGTCCCAGGACGGGGAGGCCAGTCTCGGCAATATCGCGAATGCTGGTCAGGAGGTCACGTCTCAGGGGCGGAACGTTCAGGCATACACGGATGCGTATTATTGGATGGCGCGGAATACGAATTTATTCTACGGTCCGCGTCGGATATTTTTGAGTTGCCGGATAAATTTGTAAACATGAAGCACGGATATCTGTATATACCGTTTTTGTTGGTTTTTCTTCTCGGGGCTCTGCCGCAGGCCGAAGCGATACATCCGGAGTGGCTCAAGGAGAACCCGGATAAATCAAAGTCAAAAAAGAAACGCAACATCGAATTCAGTTACCGGGCGGACTGTGCTCCGGCCCGATCGGAAATCGATATGAGCATCAACAACGTCCGGGCCCGGTTACTCGGAGGGGGTGATGTGTGGTGGGATTTGCAGTATGGAAAATACATCGTTCCCAAGGTGGAGCCCGGATCGGGTTTGCCGGAGGTTTCGTCCATTTTTGCCGGTGCGGTGTGGCTCGGAGGATACGATCCAGTTGGAAATTTAAAGCTCGCTGCCCAGCAGTACCGAAATGCGAACGCGAACGATTTCTGGCCGGGACCGCTGGATCCTGCTACCGGGACGGTGGACCGGGAGACCTGCGCGGATTGGGACCGACATTTTCGGGTGTTGGGGGATAATATCCGGCGATTTCTCCGCGATTTTGATATTGCTCAGGAAAATGGCGAGCAGCTCGAAAGGAGCGATATTCCCGAGGACGTGCTTGGGTGGCCAGCCCGGGGCAATCCCCACTTTGAACGAATTCACGGATTCAAATTGCCCAATACGACACAGGGGCTGGCGGGCTTTTTTGACCGAAACAACGATTTTATTTACGATCCGCTGGACGGTGATTATCCGATCATCGAAATTCGAGGGTGTCCGGTGCCGCAGTTTCCGGATGAGATGATATTCTGGATATACAATGACGCCGGCTCGATCCATACCCAATCCCAGGGGAATCCCATCCAAATGGAGGTGCAGGTGCAGGCTTTTGCGTACGCGACGAACGACGAGATCAACAACATGACGTTTCAACGGTATAAATTGATCAACCGGGCTACGCAAAGTATCGATAGTACCTTTTTCGCGATGTGGGTGGATCCGGATCTGGGATGCCCGCAGGATGATTACATCGGTTGCGATACGGCCCGTAGCCTGGCCTACGTGTACAACGAAGACCGGCTGGATGGCATTACGGGGTGCGAGTGCAACGATATCAACACCTATTGCGATCATGTACCTATGCTGGGGATCGATTATTTTCGCGGACCTCTGGACGAAAATTTTGAAGAAATCGGGATGTCTTCCTTCACCTACTACAACAATGGTGGAATTGGCGAATGGCCGGATGCTCAGACCGACCCCGAGATTGCGATTGAATACTACAGATATATGAGCGGTTCGTGGAAAGATGGAACCCCGTTCACGTTTGGCGGGAGCGGGTACAACGTCGGGGGCGATCCGATCCGGTATGCGTTTACCGAACCGCCCAACGATCCCTCGGGTTGGTCGATGTGCTCTGCCAACCTCAACTACGGGGACCGTCGGACCATTCAGGCCTCTGGTCCTTTCCGACTGGATCCCGGAGCGGTCAATGAATTGATCATCGGCGTGGTGTGGGTGCCGGATATCACGGACTACCCCTGTCCGAGTATTGCGCCGCTGCTGTATGCGGATGAGACCGCGCAGGCGCTCTTTGACAACTGCTTCGACATCACCGATGGCCCGGATGCGCCTGATGTGGACATCGTGGAACTGGATCGGGAATTGATTCTGATTCTGACCAACGATGCCTCATCCAACAACTACAAGGAAGAATACCAGGAAATCGACCTGCGTGCCCCAACGGATTTGTCCGATGAGGAAAAGTCGTATCGGTTTGAAGGATACAAAGTATATCAACTGGTCAATCAGGATGTATCGCCGGCTGAGTTGGACAATCCTGAAAAGGCCCGGTTGATCTTTCAAACCGACGTGAAAAATGGAGTCGATCAGATTGTCAATTGGGATCCGATTCCACATCCTACTGTCAGTGGCGAATTGATTTACGAGCCGATTATCGAGGTGATCGGAAACGATGAAGGAATCCGTCGGACGTTTCAGGTGACGGAAGATCAGTTTGCCAGCGGGGAACGAGGACTGATCAATCATAAGAAATACTATTTCATGGCGGTGGCCTATGCGTACAACAACTACGAGGAATTTGAATACAAAACCGTCGTGGGGCAGCGCAAGCCTTATCTGGAGGGTCGCCGCAACGTCAAGGTATACACCGGATTACCGCGGCCCATTACTTACCTGGAAACCAAAACCAACTACGGGGACGGGGTGCAAATCACCCGCCTGGATGGACAGGGCACAGGGAACAATTTCCTTGCGATCACCGAAGAAACCCGCGAGGCCATTTTAAATGAAACCTTCGATGGGGAAATTGTCTATGAACCGGGACAGGCCCCCGTCGAAATCATCGTATACAATCCGCTGGAGGTGGTGAATGGTTCTTATTTGCTCCGGTTTACTGATTCCGATCTGTCGGATCAGGTTCTCGATCGGGATGCCCGGTGGGAATTGATCAATCTGGACAACCCGGAGGAGGTGATTCTGGCTGACCGGACGATCGCTGAGCTCAACGAACAAATCATCGGCCGCTACGGGTTTTCAATCCTCATCGGGGATGCGCTGGAACCGGGCTCCCGGGATCAGGAGAACCGGGGTGCCCTGGGCTTTAACGTCGAATTTGAAACGGGGAACAATCCCTGGCTGGGCTTTATCCCCAATCGGGTTGCACCGTTTCTCACCTACGTTCGCAACGAACTCAACGAAGAGGATTTTGAACTCGATCCGACGCAGGTTTTCTCCGAATCTTTTGGCGGCCTGGTACCGTTTTATCTGACCAACTACCGGTTGGACGGAGATGAGCCGTACATTTCGCCGGCGTGGCGGAACAATCTGGGGTCGATGACGATTGCCCGGCGGTCGATGGACCTGACCGATCTCAACAATGTCGATATCGTGCTAACACCGGATAAATCCCTGTGGTCCCGGTGCGTGGTGGTCGAAACTGCGAATCCGCAATACTACGATCGATCCTTTGGTGGGATTTTCAACACCCTGGGGGGATCTCAGAATTTTGACCTGCGAGCTTCGCCGTCGGTGGGCAAGGAGGATGCCAACGGGGACGGACTTCCCGATCCGGATGGCGATGGCATCGGCATGGGCTGGTTTCCCGGTTACGCGATCGATGTGGAGACAGGCCAGCGCCTGAATATCTTTTTTGGAGAAAATTCCGTGTATAGTTCGGCCAATCCGCACATCGCTGAAGCAGTGGGTGATCTGGGGGGCGATATGATGTGGAATCCGGATGACGAAATCACCAACCCCAATGTGCCCGACGGAATGGCTCCTTATAAGGTAGGGGCACAGCATTTTATCTACGTCACGGATACGCCGTACGATAGCTGCAGGACGATCCGGCAGCGGTTGGTTCCGGGCGGTGCGTTCACGCGGAAGTTGGGCGCCATTTCGTCGATTACCTGGACGGGCATACCCTTTACCAACGGAACGCTGTTGTCGTACGCCGACGGGCTGATTCCCGATCCGGTGACGATTCAGCTCCGGGTGACAAATGCTTATGGCGTTTCCGAGGGTACGAATGATAATCAGGGGCATCCCGCTTATCGGTTTACGCTGGAAAATGCCGCAGCCAAAGACCTGGTAGAGGCGGGTGTGGATTCGACTCTGGCCGATATCAAAATGGTTCCCAATCCGTATCTGGCTTACTCGGGGTACGAGACGTCCCAGTTTACCAATACGGTGAAAATTACCAACCTGCCGCCACGGTGCATCGTGACGATATACAGCCTCGACGGGAAGTTTATCCGACAGTACAAGCGCGATGAAACGCCGTTGAGCAACAGCATGCGGTCCAATCCGGGTACGCGGTATAAGCAGATTTCGCCGGCGTTGGAATGGGATTTGAACAACAGCAAAGGCATTCCCGTGGCGAGTGGATTGTACATCGTTCATGTAAATGCCTACGAGTTGGGGGAAAGGACCCTGAAGTGGTTTGGTGTAAACCGTAAATTTGACCCGAGTGGATTGTAAACGAAATATCGCCAGGCTGGCCGGGTGTTGTTGGTTCATCCTGGCCCTGCTGTTCTTTTGCGGAAGCAATTTTGCCGGGAATCCGGACCGTCAGGGGGAAGCCGGAGCGGGGGAATTGTTGTTGATTCCGTGGGCGAAAAGCGCTGGTATGAACAACATAGCCACGTCGATGATCCGGGGCATCGAATCCCTCCGACTCAACGTCGCCGGGCTTTCCGGGGTACAAAATACCGATGTGGCGTTGGCTCATACCCGTTACCTGATGGGAACGGACATCAACATCAATGCGTTGGGCGTGGGGCAGCGGGTCGGTCGCAATAGTGTACTGGGTTTATCCCTGGTGGCGATGGATTTTGGGGAGATCGACATCACGACGGTCGATCAACCGGAAGGAATCGGGGCCACTTATTCCCCCAATTTCTTCAATCTGGGGATCGGGTATGCGTACACTTATGCCAATAAAATATCGGTGGGATTTGCGTTGCGCCTGATATCGGAATCAATCGCAGACCTTTCGGCTTTTGGGGTAGCTTTGGATGCGGGGGTGCAGTACGTCACCGGTCCACAGGATAATTTCAAGTTTGGGGTATCCATCCGAAATGTCGGCACGCCGATGCGGTTTGGCGGAGAAGGGCTTTCGACGCGGAGTTCGAATCCGCAGGGGTCCCCCTCGTACGAATTGACCTACGACCAGCGGGCCGCGAGTTTTGATTTACCCTCATTGCTCAACATCGGATTGTCCTATGATTTTTACCTCAAAACTGTCCACCGACTGTCGGTCGTGGGAAATTTTACGTCCCATTCGTTCTCCCGGGATGAAATCGGGGCCGGAATGGAGTACAGTTACAAAGATCACGTGTTTTTTCGTGGCTCCTACAAAATGGAGGTCGGCCGGACCGCAGTGGGGAGTTCACAGCAGAGCGTATACGACGGTCTGAGCCTGGGAATCGGACTTTACACTTCGCTTAATAAAGCCAAAGGTCAGAAGCTGGGGATCGACTATGCCTACCGTACGACGCATCCCTGGAACGGGACCCACAATCTAACTTTAACCGTCCGGTTATAATAAAATTCTATATCTTTGCATTTGGAAATATAATATAAACAACATATAGTCATTGGACCTCTACATGTTTATTGACAACGAAGTCGATAAATGCGTCAGAGGTTTAACTGTATTGTAAAAGGAATAAAACATGAATACAATTTACCTGACCCAGGAAGGCTACGACAAGATCAAGGCCGAACTGGAAGATCTCAAGAGTCGGGGGCGGCAGGAAGCTGCTCAGGCGATAGCGGAGGCACGCGACAAGGGTGATTTATCCGAGAACGCGGAATACGATGCTGCCAAGGATGCGCAGGGGATGCTGGAAATGAAAATCAGCGAGATGGAAGCGCGGATCGCTTCTGCCCGAATCGTCAGTTCTTCGCAGATTTCGACCGAACAGGTCAATATTTTGACGACGGTCAAACTCAAGAATCTGAAGTCCAATAAGGACATTGAGTACACCCTGGTAGGGGAATCGGAGGCTAATCTAAAGGAGCGGAAGATTTCGGTGACTTCACCTATCGGCAAAGGATTGCTCGGGCGAAAGGCCGGCGAGGTAGCGGAGATCCAGACGCCGGGTGGGGTCATTAAATTTAAGATAGAGAAAATTTACATCAAATAATCGATGGTCAGTGTTCCCATTTCTCAATCCTTATTTCGTATTGACGGCTTCTTTTTTGACACCCCGCTTGACGGCTCCCTTTCAGCATTTCTACGTGCCATCTGCAACGGTCAGTCAATCAATATTTTGAAGCGTCGGTTTAGTAATATAAGGTTCGGCCCACTTGCTAAAAGCTTTCAATCTTTATGAAAAAGAACACGAGTATATTTAGCCGGATCGTGCGGGGTGAAATTCCTTCGTACAAAATAGCGGAGGATGACCGATTTTATGCGTTTCTGGATATCAATCCGGTGGCGGTGGGGCATACGTTGGTGATCCCGAAGGAAGAAATCGATTACATTTTTGATTTACCTGATGATTTACTGGGGGATTTAATGGTGTTCGCCAAGAAGGTCGGATTGGCGATTGAAAAGGAGGTGACCTGTGAGCGGATTGGGGTGACGGTGGTTGGTCTTGAGGTGCCCCACGCCCATGTGCACCTGATACCGATCAACAGCATATACGATATGGAATTCAGTAAGCCGAAGATGGTATTGAGCGAAGAGGAATTTAAAGATTTGGCGCAGCGGATTTCAGCTCATCTGTGACCATCGAGGTTGAAATAGGGCAGCAGTTGTTTTAAGAATGTGGAGTGTAGAACGGGTGCATCTACCGTCATGGGTCTAATAGGGATGCCTGGCGTGGCTCTCAAACTTCGAATGAATTACTACCAATTATTCAATATAAGTTTTATATTTGCCTTCCATTTGTAAATGCGCAGCTCAGGATTTATTCGTACCGAATACCCGCAGAATGAGCGTGTTCCCCGCAGTCAAAGGCGTATGGGGGTAATGGAAATCAAACAATACATGATCAGGTCGCGTGGCCGAGTGGCTAGGCAGAGGTCTGCAAAACCTTGTACGGCGGTTCGAATCCGCCCGCGACCTCCCTTTTTATGTCCCTCTCCTTTTTTTATTTTATAGTCCGGGATAAGATCCCGCACGTGAAACCGTATTATATGTCCACTGCAATAGGTTGGGTCTATTCAGAATTGGATTGAACGTCTGCCGATTTTTTAACCAGGTGGGGAGCGGGGACATGATGAGCTGATATGAGCAAAGGTGGAGAGGATGATCTCTGCTTGTCATGTGAAAGCTCTGCGTTCTCTGCGCCTCTGTGGTGAAAAAATAGTCCCCATTTGCAAGGGGACGGATAACCGCAAAGTCGCAAATGTCGCAAAGGTGAGGAAGATTATCTCGAGGTTTCAATTTGAAAGTTCTGCGTTCTCTGCGGTGAAAAAAATAACCCCTGTTTTCTGAGGGACGGATAACCGCAAAGTCGCAAAGGTCGCAAAGGGGGAAGAGGATGATCTCCAGGTTGTCATGTGAAAGCTCTGCGTTCTCTGCGCCTCTGTGGTGAAAAAAATAGCCGCCTGTTTTCAAAGGAAAGGATAACCGCAAAGTCGCAAAGTTCGGAAAGGGGAATAGGATGATCTCCAGGTTGCCATGTGAAAGCTCTGCGTTCTCTGCGCCTCTGTGGTGAAAAAATAGTCCCCATTTGCAAGGGGACGGATAACCGCAAAGTCGCAAA
>CALGAA010000188.1 GCA_937952445.1 uncultured Bacteroidota bacterium
CTTTTCAGCCAGGTTAAAACTTCCACTCCCGATCTGAATGACCTGGTCGACGATGAACCACACCAGTCCACTCAATACCGCAATGGCCAGGATGACACATAATATAGCAGATAGAACTCGTGGAACACCCCATTTTTCCATCAATGATACCAGCGGATGTAAAGCAATCGCCAGTAAAATAGAAAACAAAAAAGGCACAAGGATCCCCTGAATCACATACATGATCCAGACGATTATTACCATGATAATCAACGAATAGGCGATTTGCGCTGTGGAATTGGTATTACCCACCAGTTTTCGTATTAAAGGTTTCTAAATTCATATATATCGGATTATTTATTCTCCTGTTGAAGTAAGGACTGCACGGTTTTATCCAGCAACTCGGTATTGTCATAAATCGGCTCCAGATCAACCAATGCAATTTTCCGAAATTCAATGGGGTGGCTTTCACTTTGGAATGAAAGGTATCCTCCCGTAATGGGTTTACCTTCTTCCCATACGGACTCATCCACGGGTGAGGCATTCCCCCCTCCAATTTGCGGCTTAGAATATTCCAAAACCACTTCACCTTCGAGGTAATGCTGAATCAGAGAATCCCTCAGAACCAAAAAGGTGGCCCGAACCCATTGATCCCCGCGATAAGTAGCTGAGCTTGAATTGACGCAATGCGGGGTAAATAACTCACCATCCATCACCACATTGGTGCCTGGCGTACATAAATTTGACGTGGTTCTGTCCCCCTCTTCCGGTCCCCCAAGCAACTGAGCTTCAATGCTGATGGGGAAATCCTGATCCCGCAACATCGTCCGGGGATCTTGCCCATGAAGCATCGCCCCACTATTTCTCCATGCCCATCCAGGACCATTCGGTGCCTGCTCGCCCACGAACCGGTATTCGACCGCCAGATAGTAGGCAGAGAATGGTTTGTCATAAAATATATGACCATACTGATCATCAAACGAATCATATCCGTCATAATTCACCACCAGGTGACCATCTTGTACCCGGAATGTGTTTTGATAATTTTCACCGACATCATGGGTACGAATTTTAGGAATCCAATTTTCGAGGTTTTCACCGTTAAACAAATCGATCCACTCAATTTGATATTCGGATTGTTGGTTTTGACTGGCCGTGCCGGACTGGCATCCAAATTGGGTCAAAATCATACCTGGTATGGCAACAGAACAAAAGAAAGAAATAACGCGATTGCTCATCATTAGGGTAAATTAAATTTTAAATTTTCTTATAAATTTCCACACGAAGTTATTGCCTTATGGTCTTTCTACCGGTTGCCTGATACCCTTCCTTCTCCCGAAGCATCTGACCTTTGTGCCCGATCAGCTGTAGATCGTTCCTCCATTTATTTCAAAAAATCCTTCGGATGAAGCGCTCATCCTTAACGATTCCCGATTCACCAGCCCTGAAATATAGGGATTAAATTTCAAACGAAAAACAAGGTAGATTCTATTTGAGGTTATTTTCTTTTCCTGAGCGACTCCTGAAAATTGCAATTTATTTGAAAACTCTTTTAAACTATTCGATCGAAAGCATTTAAACCTCCTTTCAAAAAATTCGTATTTCTATCCCTCTAATTATGGTCAAATCAACCCAAATTGTCCACCAAACAAACGAACACGAAATCTTTCGGGCCCCAATTTAAAGTCCCTTTCATGAGGTTCTCGCACAAAATGAATCACAAGAATTGGAAGTATAGACAGGTATTTTCTATCTTCGAACTTTCAAAAAAGTATGGTGGTATTGTCAATTCAATGAGAACCCGAACGGTATGGAATTAGAAGAATTTTTACAATCTGTAGCAGAACGCGATCCCAACGAACCCGAATTTCTGCAGGCAGTCAGCGATGTAACCGCATCAGTATATCCTTTTATCCTCGAAAACCCAAAGTATCAAAAAGAACGGATACTTCAGCGCATAGTAGAACCCGAAAGGGTGATTATTTTCCGGGTCCCGTGGTTGAATGATCAGGGGGAGGTAGAGGTCAATAGGGGTTTTCGGGTACAAATGAATAGTGCCATCGGACCCTACAAAGGTGGACTGCGGTTTCATCCTTCCGTGAATCTGAGTATATTAAAATTTTTGGCGTTTGAACAAACCTTTAAAAACAGCCTCACCGGACTACCCATGGGATCGGGGAAAGGCGGATCGGATTTCAATCCACGGGGCCGTTCCAACGCCGAAATTATGCGATTTTGCCAAAGCTTCATGACAGAATTATTCCGCCACATCGGGTCCTTCATCGATGTTCCGGCCGGTGATATCGGCGTAGGACAGCGGGAAATCGGTTACCTGTTTGGTCAATATAAGCGAATTAAACAGTCTTTTACCGGGGTAATTACGGGTAAAGGCAGTGAGTTTGGCGGTAGTCTGATTCGTCCTGAGGCGACCGGTTACGGATTGATCTATTTTACGGAAGAAATGCTCCAGAACAAAGGGGATTCGATCAGTGGAAAAACGGTGACCATCTCGGGATCGGGCAACGTAGCTCAGTACGCGCTCCAAAAATGCAACGAGCTGGGGGCCAAGGTCGTTTCGCTTTCCGATTCTGACGGGACCATTTACGATCCGGACGGGATCAATGACGATAAACTCGAATTCGTCATGCAACTAAAGAACAATCACGGACGGATCTATGAATACGCTGAGAAGTATAAATGCGAGTACTGGGAAAAGGAAACGCCATGGAAAATTCCGTGCGACGTGGCTTTGCCCTGTGCGACTCAGAATGAAATCAACGCAGACGATGTGCGCCTTTTGATCGAAAACGGGGTCGTGTGTATTGCTGAGGGGGCGAACATGCCGTGCACTTCCGATGCCCTTCAGATCATAGAGGAATCGAACATCCTTTACGGTCCCGGTAAGGCGGCCAACGCCGGAGGAGTTACCGTATCGGGTTTGGAAATGTCCCAAAATTCGCTACGATTTGCATGGAGCCGTGAAAAGGTAGATTTCAAACTCAAAAATGTAATGCATGAAATTCACCAGAAATGTCTCCATTACGGTCAGGAAGAAAACAACAAAATTAGCTACGAAAAAGGAGCCAACATCGCCGGATTTGTAAAAGTTGCCGATGCCATGATCGCCCTTGGAGTGGTGTAAGGGATCATCGTATTTATTTTTCCACCCGATCGATAGGGGTATATGTGGTTTGAGACCGCACTACGGTCCATTCCGCCATATAGATCCCTACCCGCTATTCAGTAAATGATCCTGATGTAGCATGCTGATGCCGATCTTTCAGGATTGAATAACTCTTTATTAACGAATCACATTTTTTCCTTACATTAGGCGGTATAAATTTTTAAAAACTTTTACAAAACCACCTTCACAATGACAAAAAGAAGAGACTTTATCAAAAAAACCGTCGCTGGTTCCGCCGCTGTAGCACTCACCGGTGTTGGTCTGAGTGCCAAAAATTATTCAGCAGTTATGGGAGCCAACGAACGGATCAACATAGCGGTGATCGGAATCCGCGGACAGGGAAATGGCCATATCGATAAATGGTGTTCGCTCAAGGACAACCGCAATGTGATGTTGAAAACGCTGTGCGATGTGGATGAAAATCTCTTTGCGGAACGGGTGGAAAAAGTGCGAAAAGCCATTGGGACAGCTCCCGAAACGGTATGGGATATGCGCCGGGTTTTTGACGATCCTGACATTGATGCGGTATCCATGGCTACACCCAACCATTGGCACGCCCTCGGTACTATTTGGGCTTGTCAGGCAGGTAAACACGTTTACGTCGAAAAACCCTCCAGCCATAACGTTTTCGAAGGTCGTAAAATGATCGAAGCTGCCCGTAAATACGACAGGCGCGTGCAGGTTGGATTTCAAAACCGATCGATCAAAAATGTGAGAGAAGCGATGAAATTTATCCACGACGGCGGGATCGGTGAGGTCTATATGGCGCGGGGCACATGCTTCAAACCCCGGGATTCTTTTGGTATTTCTGCAGACAGTACACCCCCGGAGGGACTCCACTACGATATGTGGCTGGGACCAGCACAGTACAGGCCTTATAATGAAAAGAGAGGTCATTACAACTGGCACTGGCACTGGAACACAGGGAACGGCGACACAGGCAATCAGGGCCCGCACCAGTTTGATATCGCGCGCTGGGGCCTCAACAAGAACGACCATCCGGTTTCGGTATATTCTTCCGGTGGCATTTTTGGGATCGATCCCCGCGAGTGTTCGCAGGAAACGCCGAATACCCAAACGTCCGTATTTACGTATGACGATGGAAAAATTTTGGAATTCGAAACCCGGGGACGGTTTACCAACGGAGAATCCAGTCTGGGCATCAAAATAGGCAATATGTTTTTCGGCACAGAAGGTTATCTGGAGCTCAACCGCGAAACCTGGAAGGCTTTCCGGGAAAGAGAAGAAGAGCCTTTTGCCGGTTCAGAAGGAAATAAAGACGAGGAAATCGATCCTACTTTCCGGGCAGCGCCGGGGGGTTCGGAGCATTACGCCAATTTTGTAGATGCGATCCGATCCGGTAATGACCACGATCTGCATTGTGATATTCGGGAAGGTCATTTTTCCTCTGCGCTACCACTGATAGCCAATATTTCGTATCGATTGGGAAGGCACCTGGAATTCCAGGGGGAGTACGAACAATTCGCTGACGATCCGGAAGCTGATCGGATGTTGACTAGAAAATATCGCCATCCATACGTGGTTCCAAAGCAAGTGTAAGGCCTGAAAAACCTAAAATGAGTCAGGGTTGGCAGAAATAGAATAATTATAAAGCTATTGGTTTGGAAATGAATGATGAAGTCAACGACGAAACGGGAAAGAAATGGCGAATCAAAAAGCCCAGGCGGGATCCGGCTAACTTTCCCTGGCGGGTAGCTACGTTTGTTCTACTTTTTGTATCCTGTGGATTGATTTACTACCTCAATACCATAGGTCAAAATCGGCAGGATGATATTGAGGCACAATGGGAGACAATCTCAGGGTTGCAAAGGGAAGTCAGGGATTTGGAAAATGCAAACGCAAAATTTTCAGACCAACTTGACGTCTTGACCAGCCCCCACTTTGACCGGATCATGTTGTCGGGTAAAAGCGGAGATACCGGGACTCATGCCTGGATTTACCGGAACCGCAAAACAAAAGAGGTGTTTCTGGATCCCACAGCGCTGCCCCCGCCGGAAGAGGGAAACCAATACCAACTCTGGTCTGAGGTAGAGGGGAACGTGGAAAGTCTGGGCACGGTTTTGACCGGGGATATCGGATTTCAACAAATGGAAAATGCATCAGGTGATGGACTGTTTTTCATTACCATCGAACCGGTAGGAGGTAGCGCAGAACCCACGATGGACCAAACCGTGGTGCAAAATAAAAATTCTTGAATGGATGTGATCTGGTAATTTCCCATGGTAAGGATAAGTCCTATATTTGCAACACTTTTACCAAATCAACGTCAGGATGTCAGAATTGAGCAAACATTACGAAGCCGGAGCCATCGAAACAAAATGGTACGAAGCATGGGAGCAAAATGGTGTCTTCGAATCCAGTCCGGACGAACGTGAACCCTACACGATCGTCATACCGCCACCCAATGTAACGGGTGTGCTCCATATGGGCCATATGCTCAACAACAGCATCCAGGATATTCTGATCCGGAAAGCCCGGTTGGACGGAAAAAATGCGTGTTGGGTGCCGGGTACAGATCATGCATCCATCGCTACGGAAGCTAAAGTGGTGCAGTGGTTGCGTGAACAAGGCATCAAAAAAGGTGACTTGAGTCGGGAGGAGTTTATGGACTATGCCTGGCAGTGGACCGACAAATACGGAGGCATAATCCTCAGGCAATTGCGCAAACTTGGGGCTTCCTGCGATTGGTCAAGAACGGCCTTCACCATGGATGAAACCCGTTCCAGGCAGGTCATCCAGGCTTTCGTGGACTTATACCATCGCGGGAAATTGTACCGCGGACTACGAATGGTCAACTGGGATCCGGAGGCGCAGACCGTTTTGTCCAATGAAGAAGTCATTTATCAGGAGGAAAATTCCCACCTATACCACGTCCGATACCCCGTGGCAGATTCAGACGAACATCTGATTATTGCGACCACCCGGCCCGAAACTATCCTAGCCGATACGGGGGTTGCCATCCATCCGGATGATGAGCGATATTCACACCTGCACGGTAAACGCGTGCTGATTCCACTTGTGGATCGCGAAGTGCCAATTATCGTCGATGATTATGTCGATCGGGAATTTGGCACAGGAGCACTCAAAGTAACCCCGGCTCATGACATCAACGATTATGATATCGGCCAGCGGCATGAATTGGAAGTCATCGATATTTTCATGGATGACGGTACCATAAATGAACTTGGCCTTCATTACCACGGACAGGATCGGTTTAAAGCCCGGAAAAACATCGTCAGGGAACTTGAGGAAAAAGGTTTTTTGGTAAAGGTGGAAGACCATCACAACAATGTCGGAAGATCGGAACGAACCGGTGCGGTAGTGGAACCCAGACTTTCTCTCCAGTGGTATGTCGATATGGAATCGCTGGCTCGTCCTGCTCTGGAAGCTGTAATGTCGGACGACATTCGGTTTTTTCCGGAAAATATGAAAAACACATACAGGCATTGGATGGAAAATATCCGTGATTG
>CALGAA010000189.1 GCA_937952445.1 uncultured Bacteroidota bacterium
CTTATGGAATCACCACCTTTGTCGATGCCGGCATCAGCCCTGAAGAATTCCGGATTTTTCAGGAATATCACGAAGAGGATACGCTTGATCTACGGATTTGGGCGATGGCATCCGGCCCCCGGCTGCTCGATGGAGAATTCGATCAGATCGTACCGTATCGGTCTGTGGACAATCGGTTATTTGTCCAGGCCACCAAAGCATTTATC
The DNA here is from genome assembly GCA_937952445.1 of uncultured Bacteroidota bacterium. Taxonomy (GTDB): domain Bacteria; phylum Bacteroidota; class Bacteroidia; order Chitinophagales; family Saprospiraceae; genus Membranihabitans. The sequence continues at coordinate 207 of CALGAA010000189.1, forward strand.
GATGGCGCTCTGGGGTCAAATGGTGCCTGGATGGTCAATGAGTATACCGATCAACCAAGCTGGTTGGGTCAGAATGTCACCGAACTATCCACCCTGGAAGCCATTGGTCAAAAGTGCATCGACCTGGGATTACAGTATTGTGTACATGCCATTGGCGACCGGGGCAATCGCGAGGTCCTGGACCTTTATCAAAAATTATTCGAACAAAATGACAGGGATGGTCAATCCTTACGGTGGAGGATCGAGCATGCACAGATCCTCCAGCCAGCTGATATCGGTCGGTTCTCTCAATTGGGCGTCATTCCGAGCATTCAGGCGATTCATTGTACATCCGACGCGCCCATGGTGATCCCCAAAATCGGTGCAGAATTAGCCCGGCATGGGGGGTATCCATGGCGGTCGCTGATCGATTCGGGTTCAATTATAGCCAACGGTACAGATGCGCCAGTAGAGCGCGTAAATCCATTCGAAAACCTATACGCCTCCGTGACCCGCCAGGCAGCTCCGGGTAAACCGGCATTCTTTCCTGAACAGGTTATGAGCCGGACGGAAGCTCTCCAGTCCCTGACGATTTGGAATGCATATGCGTGTAAGCTCGAGGATTATATGGGTAGTCTGGAAGTGGGTAAGTGGGCGGATTTTGTCATTCTGGATACTGATTTGATGACTTGTTCCTCCGATGAAATACTGAAAACTCAAGTGTGGAAAACCTATGTGGATGGTCGTCTGGCCTGGTCACAGGACAAATAAGAACATTGTCAGATGGGCTATTTGGGTGGAGTGATCATAATATGAGCTCGATGGGTTCCCGCATCCATGAGCCAGGGCATCCCTCCGCCCACTGGTTTGGTGGGTAAGCCGCTCTGTTCGCCGGTCAGATAGGGGGTATGAACGACGGCCCGACTTCGACCGTTTTTGATTTCGCCTGTTGTCATGTTAACATCGACCTGGTCGGCATCAAAGACGAAAAGACCGGATGGGTGCTCCGGCATTTTCAACCGGCCCGCGTCCGCTTCTTCCCCCCTGATTTTGCGTATTTCTTCCGTGCTATGTCCCAGAGCTCTCAATTCCCGGCCCCGCGCCATAAAAGGTTCCAAAGCTTTGTGATAGCAAGCGACATGGATGTTGTTTCTGGAAGGATCATCGGTGAGGCAAACGAGGTCGTTGGTTCCTTCCTTTAAGGTGATCATTTGGCCATCCGAATCGTACCCCAGCACTGTAGCTCCTTCGGCTTGTTCAGCAGGTGCAGCGTATAACGCTATCTTAATCTGAATGTCCCGGGGCGGAATCGGTCCCACCATGTTTTGGCCATGCAGGAATTGGCACCCAAATGATAAAGCTGAAATAAAGAAAATTCGGAAAGGAGTCATACGTGGAGAATTTCAGGTATGGAATATGAGTAGAAAACGCTATTGAAGGTTTATTAGTTCATTCTTTTATTATATTGGCGGAATGAATTGGTGGTTAATCATCGAAATAATATACATCGCAATCGTGGTTTTGGTGTGTCTGCGGATTATCTACGAAACGCGGAGTACGACCAAGACCCTGAGTTATGTGCTGATTACTATTTTCATCCCCATCTTCGGTATGATCTTCTACTTTTTTGTGGGAGTCAATTATCGAAACCGGAAAATATACAGCAAGAAGCTCAAAATGGATGAGGATATGGATCGTCGCTTGCGGGAGATGATTTTGAAACGATCCAAGCAGATGCTAAAAGAAGGGAATGAAGCCCTCGTGGAGAACAAGGCGCTGGCCAAACTTTTGCTCCACGATGAATTGAGTCCTTTGACACGTTTCAATACTGTGGAGATCCTGGTCAACGGAGAAGAAAAATTTCCCCGGCTGATCGAAGTCCTCAAATCGGCCAGGCACCATATTCATATGGAGTACTACATTTATGAACCGGATAAGATTGGGAGCGAAATTGCTGAGATACTGAAGCAAAAAGCCCGAGAGGGGGTGATAGTCCGACTGATGTACGATGATTTTGGGAGTCGGAGAATTCGGCGGCGGATGGTCAAAGAACTTCGGGAGGCAGGGGTGATGGCTATGCCTTTTTACAAGATCAAACTCATCGCATTGGCGAACCGGATCAATTACCGGAACCACCGGAAAATCGTCGTCGTCGATGGGCGGGAAGCTTTTGTGGGCGGGATCAATGTGAACGATGAATCGATTAATTATCAGGGGGATGATGAGCCCTATTACTGGCGGGATACACATATGTATCTGGCTGGCCCAGGGGTACGTAATTTACAATACATGTTCCTGGCGGACTGGAATTTTTGTGCCAATGACAACATCGAACTTTCCAGGGAATATTTCCCGACTATGGAAGAACTCATGACTGATGAGGACCGCCACATTCAGATCGTTTCCAGTGGTCCGGACTCCAAAACGCCGACCATTTTATTTTCCATACTTCAGGCGATCATGTTGGCCGATAAAGAAGTCCTCATCACGACGCCGTATTTTATTCCCGACGAAAGTTTGTTGAACATTCTCGTCATCGCCGCTAAAAGTGGCGTGGATGTACATATTCTTATTCCGGCAGATGGGGATTCCTGGTTTGTCAATTCTGCCGCACAGTCGTATTACGGGGAATTGGCTGAAGCGGGGGTACGCATTCACCGGTACCAAAAGGGCTTCGTTCATGCCAAAACCATGGTGATGGACGGTGAAGTGACTATGATTGGAACCGCAAATATGGACATTCGAAGCTTTGACCACAATTTTGAAGTCAATGCCATCATATACGACGAAGAAACCGGGGAACAGATGCGTCAGATTTTCTTCGAAGATACCAGACATGCCGTAGAAATCGATCCGGAAGCATGGCGAAACCGCCCCTGGTACATCCACCTCGGGGAACGCGTCGCCCGATTGCTATCACCGCTTCTATAGGATTTGGGTTATCCCACCAATCTAATGATGAAGCAGAACATTGTGCTTTCTTTTTGGAATTCTTAATCCACATGACGGCTGCGTCATTTGGCAGTTCCTCTCCACATTTGGTGTTAAGGTAGATTTTTTCCTCCAGCTTCGCTCTATTTTGAGGTCTGTCCTTTCGATCTGATAATACGGTATTGAAATAACCATGCCGGACATTAAAAACCCTGTTGCGTTGGTACAGAGGTCGTTATCCCCGGTGATTCTTTAGTACACACTTTTGAGAATAACTGATTATTTGTAAAACAAGATCAGGTGATTGACGTTAATTAGTCGATTGGTCGTATATTTACACTGAAATAATTATTATAATGATTTTGAATTTACCTCAAAGATTGGTTTCCATGCGTGTTTTATTCGCTTTCGCTTTATTTTCCCTGGCCTTTATTTCGTGCCGGGATGGTGGTACGTCTCAGTCGACCACCACTCAAGCGCCTGAAAGGACAAACGTTATTGGAAACGAAAACCCTTCGGATGAAAACGTAATCAACGTCAATCCAAATGCGGGAACAGCCAACGCTGGTTTTCACTATGTGTGTGCGAACAACTGTGAGGGTAGCGGATCAAGTACCGGAGGGACATGTCCCGTATGTGGTGAGGAATTGGTGCACAATGATGCCTTTCACGCCGGAGAACAAGGTGCCTCGAATAGCCCACAGATTATGGGAGCCGACGATGAATTTACATCGAGGATTAATCCTATAGGTACCACAGGAAATGATGGAAATGCCGCCGGAGCGGTTACCGGAAATGCGATGTTTCATTATACGTGTAGCGCTGGATGTGGAGGCGGTGGTGATTCTCAGGGAAATTGTCCTTCGTGCGGTGCGGAATTGGTTCATAATGCTGCCTTTCATAACGCAGGTGGTGGAACAGCCTCGCCTGGTGCCGTAAATCAGGCAGCGCCGACATCGACCAATCGATACCCCAGCGTATTTAATACGCCAGGAGCAGTTCCTCCGGCCAATCGGATCAATACATCCGGTGGTGGCGGTGGTGGAACGGGTTTTCACTACATTTGTAGCGCTGGATGCGGAGGCGGAGCTGCGGCACAGGGATCCTGCCCATCTTGTGGTGCTGCTTTGGTCCACAACGACGCTTTCCATTAGAAGACAGACAGACTTCGGATTATATCCGGTGTGATGGCGACAGGCGGAGATGGGCTTCGGATCATGTTCGAAGTAATCAGGTGAGGTATGTCGACCAATTTAATTCTGTTTAAAGTACGGGGAAATGCGGGGCTTCTTGATGAAAAGTGGTAATTTCCACCCATAAAATCTATTTTGTCGATGAAAACGTCAATCCAAACTCTGGCCTTTTTTATTGTTTTCCTTGGAATCTTGCTTCCGGGACAATCGTACAGCCAGGGTTCAGAACAAAAACAACATTTATCCCACACCGCTATGTCTGAAAACGAACCAGTTCTTCGCCATGTCGTGCTTTTTGGCTTCAAAGAGGATGCTTCCAAAAACGATATCCAACGGATCGTCGATGCTTTTTCAGCTTTGAAGGATAAAATCCCCCAAATCAAGGATTATGAATGGGGGATTAATAACAGTCCGGAAGGTCTTAACGATGGGTTGACCCATTGCTTTTTGGTCACTTTCGAGAGTGAAGAGGACCGGGCGATATATTTACCCCATCCCGAGCACCAGGCTTTCGTGAAGATTCTCCAGCCTCATCTGGAAAAAGCGGTCGTGGTGGATTACTGGACCAATGAACGATGAGATCAGGATCCTCCTGGCACCCGATTCGTTCAAGGGGAGTCTCCGGGCAAATGCCGTTTGTAATCACCTGAGCCTGGGGCTATCAAAATCCGGTTTTCCGTTTCAAATTACCAGTCTGCCTATGTCCGACGGGGGGGAAGGAGCTGTCCAATCGCTGGTGACAGCTACCGGGGGTCTGTATCAGGTCGCCCGAGTATCTGATCCCTTAATGCGACCTGTGGATGCCCAATATGGCATCATTGAGGGCGGAGTTAAAGCGGTGATCGAAATGGCAGCGGCATCAGGGCTGGAATTGCTTTCTCCAGCTGAATACAATCCTTTCAGGACTACCACTTTCGGTACAGGCGAGTTGATATTAAATGCACTCGATCAAGGCTGTCGCCAATTTATCATCGGCATAGGGGGTAGTGCGACCAACGATGGGGGTGCAGGAATGCTTTCCGCCCTTGGGGCTCGCCTATTGGATGAGGCCGGTGCGATCATTGATGAAAAAGGGGGTGAGGGTCTTTCGCGTATCACGAAACTGGATCTCTCTGGTCTGGATGAACGATTACAAAGTTCATCGTTTGAAATAGCGTGCGATGTAACCAATCCATTAACCGGACCCCGGGGAGCCACCTACGTTTATGCCCGGCAGAAAGGGGCCAGGGATGAGGATTTAGCGATGTTGGAGGCAGGTATGGAAAATTGGGGACGGGTTTTGGAGGAAAGCACAGGGAAGGAAATTGTAAATGTAGCCGGAGCTGGTGCTGCGGGAGGCCTGGGAGCTGGTTTGCTGGCCCTGCCTCATGCGGAATTAAAATCGGGATTTGGTTTAATTCGACAGGCCACCAACCTGGAAGCCCGAATCGCTGAATCCGATGTAATCATTACAGGTGAAGGCCGTGTGGATGGGCAAACGCTTTACGGAAAAGTGGTGTCCGGAATTGGGGTATTAGCTGCCAAATACAATAAACCCGTGATTTGTATTGCCGGAACACTCGACCGGGAAAGTCAGATATTGCTCGATCACGGAATTACAGCGTTGTTTTCCATAGTGGATAAACCCATGGATTTGCAGGAAGCGATGGATCAAACTCCCCGCTTGTTGGAGAATTCTGCCCGTAGCCTGGGAGCTTTAGTAGGGGCCTTTGTACAGAAGGAAAATTGATCTATGGCCTTTATCTGACGCATAAATGATTTCAGCCGGGAATAATTTCATATCCGTAATTAAAAGGGCCAGAAAAAGGGGATTATTAATGTTGCCAAAATCCAGAGAATGAGACTGAGCGGACCCCCAACCTTTGTAAAATCTAAAAATTTATAGTTTCCAATTCCATATATTAACGTGTTTGTTTGATACCCGAAAGGGGTGGCAAAACTCAACGAAGCGGCGTAGGTAACTGCGAATATAAACGGATACGGATTGACATCCAGATGGTGTGCCGTTTGAATAGCTATGGGAATTAGCAATGCAGCGGAGGCGTTATTGGACATCACGGCTGTAATCCCCAGAGTAAGTAAAAACATGCCGGACATAACCACTCTTGGGCCAAAACTTTCCAATAAATTGACAAGATTTAGCGCAATAAGTTGCGCTGCCCCCGTTTTGTCCAGGGCGGTACCCAATGGTATAACCCCTGCTAACAAAACGATCACCCTCCAGTTGACCGAATTAAAAGCCTCTTCTGGTGATATACTCTTCGTAAGTAGTAGTACGAGCACCCCGATAATCGCACTTACCACGACAGGAAAAATGTTGAAAGCCGCCGTACTGACTACGCCCACCATGGTCAAAAGGACGATCCAGGTTTTATTTTGTCGTTTGGGGGTAATGCCCACCTCCGACACCACCACAAAGGAGGGATCTGCATCGAATCTGGCTAATTCTTCTCTGCTCATGATCAAAAGGATTACGTCACCGGCGTCGAGCTTAATGTTGAGAAGATTTTCCTTTTCCGTTTCCCCATTGTGCCGAATTGCCAAAGGTATGGCCTTATTTCGATCGATAAAACTAATCGTTTCCAGGGTGCGCCCTACCAGTGGAGATGCAGGAGCCACCACCGCTTCCACCAGCGTATCCAACCCCCTTTCCAAATCGTAATCTCGCCATTCAGGGCTGGGTTTTAATGATATATCCACCCGTCCGATCAATTTTTTGATCTCGTTGGCGCTTCCGTGGATCCGCAAAATATCTCCGGCTTCGATTCTCGTCTTTGTCCGCTGTGCAGATGAATCAATGTTCTTTTTGAAGATCCGAAGTACGTCCAGGTCCAGTTTGCTGGTCAATACCTGCGGGTCGAAAATATCATCGATCAGACTGCTGTTGGGTTCGATGACCACGTCCGTGATATAATTTTGAATATCATAGTCACTGGTGAGTTCTTCGTTTTTACGCCGTGCCGGAATCATCCTAATCCCAAATACGATCAGGTACAACAATCCTGCCCCCCACATGATGATGCCCATCGGACCGAATTCAAACATCGAGAGCTTTCGTAATCCCAAATCACTAACCAATGCACTTGCCAGAATATTCGTTGATGTTCCTATCATGGTGCAGATTCCTCCGAGGATTCCGGCGAATGATAAGGGCATAAGCAACTTCGATGGACTGACATTGATTTTCGCTGCGATACGCAGGATGACCGGGATAAATATGACCACGATGGCCGTGTTGTTGATAAAAGCAGACCCAAAACTGATGAAAATGAACATTTGAGCAAGTCCCAGCCAATAATTTTGGATGATCTTTTTGGCAAAATAGTTGCCGATGGTCGTGAGAATACCGGTTCCACGGATACCTTCGCTCAATATAAACATGAAGGTGATGGTTAAAGTCGCCGGGTGACTGAATCCTGCCAATCCTTCTTTTACATCAAGAATGCCGGAAGTGATCAGTAATACAAGTATGATAAGAGCGGATAGATCAAAGGAAATGAGCTCTGTCGTGAAAAGCAGGAAGGCAATTCCCAAAATGATAAAAACAAGTATGATTTCTGGCGTCATCCATTACTGTGTTACATCCTTAAAACTTATTCCCATGTCCTTCATGTTCCAGATTGAAAATTAGCTCTTTTTCATGTTGAAAGGTATAAATATAGCATTCTTGCCCTAATGGAATATGGATTAAAAAAATATTAAGGAGGGGTTTGGGTTTATCCGATGAAAAGAAGGAATGTGATGGATGGGCTTTATTATCTTCAATTTTCATACCTAAAATGCAAAACGTCCGGTCCGGATTCCAAAGGTGATGAACTTCGTAGTATTGAATATTCTCAATACGGAGCCAAACGAGGTTAGTCAGGGTAAGAAGAATTTTTGCGCCTTTGATTTGAAGTGCCCTTATGTCCCTTATTCAACAATGATGGAAACGGTGTCAGGCGACTGTTCATGAAGACGAAAAGGTGGGCGAAATAATCTACTTCAGGTGATTCAAAAACCAATTAATCCCCTCCTCATACGCTTTTTCCACAGGTATGGTTCGATGTTTGGCTTCGTACCAAATAATTTTTTTGGGTTTTCGGGCTTTGTTGTACATCAATTTAGACGTGATTGGGGGGATTACTTCATCCTCGTCAGCATTAATCATCAATAAGGGACGAGGGGATATACGTCGGACAAAATTAATAGGATCGATCACACTCAGGTAGTTTTTGTGTTTTCCTGAGAAAGCACTCAAACCAAACATCAGATTGATGTTGCCACCAGCCAGAACGATAACTGGTACCTTAATGCGATCTTCAATTCCTGCGGCAACCGTCCCGATTACTCCGCCGAGGCTTATTCCAAAATATCCGATTCGTTCCGCGTCCAGGCGATCCTGCGATTCGATAAAATCGATGGCTCTGCGAATATCAAAAACGCTTTGGGTAATGACTTCCCGGGTGCGATACCGTGTTTCCCCCTCGAACGAGAAATCAAATTTATCGGTTTGTCTGATTCCGTGATTGTGAAGATCCAACCTCAAAACGGCAAATCCGGCATTGTTGAGTAATTCTGCACCTCCTGCTACATAATCCACCTCCTTTCGGTCCCCCAAACCATGCATCAGGATAATGACAGGCACAGGCCCGTCCATCGCCTCTGGATAAGACAGAATACCGGTCACCTCCTGATGGTGGGTGCTTTGAAATTTTACATCGAAGCTTTGGTGATTGTTTGTTTCGGTGTGCTGTGGGGTGACCGATACGTGGAGCGGTAGACTGCGATAGTACTCGTAAAAAGACGTTGTCGTCAGTTTTTTAGTGGACTGACAGCTCGTTAGAATCCCCATCAGACAGATGAGAATCAGGATTTGATAGTGATTTATAAAAGTGAACATCATTACTTCATTTAAGGCCTTGGGTGTCGATTTAAAAAATCAATATACGTTTCAATAAGGATTTCTCCGGTGTACTCCCCCAGACTGGTTCGGGAGATGTATTCATATCGTTCAAAACTATCGAAATCTTCTTTGGTCAGAATATAACCGTAGGCGTCATTAGTCAAACCAAACACAAAGGCATGGGGTGTATTCATTTTACGTTTCAGGTAATACCCTATATTTGGTAATGCTTCTCCTGGAATCGTCAAAATCCGTGCGGTTCCGATGTCCAACATAGCGAGCACGGTCGAGACAAAATAACCGTTTTCATCCTGACTTCCAAAGCCTGTACCATCCATGATTTGTTGCATCAGCGGTGAAGTAACCGGAAACTTGACTTCCCGGGTGCGAATTTGCACGTGGGGATCCTTCATTGGGGGAGCGGGTTCCACGATCCGGAGTGCCTCGTCAGCCAGAAGGTGGCCGATCCGCTGGCATTCTTCCCAGGTAAGTTCTTCCTTCCCCTGGGAGCGGCGATTGTCGGCCGTGACCATACCTCCCTGTGCTCCATTCATGAAGAGGGCAATCCCGCCCGCTTTTGATTCGATTCGATCATAGAGCGGACCACAAAGATCGGGTGATAGGATGCCCTGCTTGGGTCCGATGACCTCCGGATGAATTGCATAATTCACCAGCGTGGCGATGACTTGATTGTCCTGCAAACTGACCGCCTGAATCACACCACATCGGGGATCGTACAGTGCTGGTGCGTAATAATTATACGCAATTTTCCCTTCGGCCTTATCCACTGCGATCTTGAGGGAAGCCGGTTGCGCCTGGTCCAGAGCTTCATTGACCGCATCGGCAATTTGTTGAATGCAATATTCCAGATACGATGGGTCCCAGGTTCGCTGACCGTTTTCGTCAGGAAAACCGTACGCATCCGGTGCGCTGTGGGTGTGGGTGGCTCCGATCAGAATATGATTTGGTGGAATGCGGGGTATGCGTTTCCTGGATTCATCCCCCAGAACAGCCGGCCACCCCAGGTTGTCAATGCCTACGATGGCTATTTTTTCTTCCCCCCGAATCAAGACCATTGCCCGAACGGTGAGGTTTCCTTTTTGGGTATGCGCGGGGCGGGGAATACCCACTCCTCCCGACACAGGCAAAAGAGGATCAGGAGTGATATCACGCATCGCAGCTCCGACCTTCAGATTTTGAGCTTCTGCAGCAGCCATTCCCGAAAGGATCAGGAGTAAGATTATGTAAAAATGTTTCATTACGATACTATTTTGTCTTATGGAGAAAATTATTTTGACTTATGTTCAATTTTGAATAAATTTACGCTTAAGATTTCAGGATGTGAAATTCTATGTTGATATTCTGAATTTTTCGTGATCTTCTTGTTAGATAGAACCTCCCGAAGCTGAACCCCTGCAAACCCCCTTTAGAAAATTGGCGAGCAATATAACTCAAAAAAAAATAGGTGATACCTTCAAGGTTAGCCTATGTTTTATATCGATAGAAATTATTAAAAAACCCTTTTTTGAAATTTTATATCGATAAAAATTGAACCTGAGTCAAAAAATGGCTTTTCTGCAAAAAAGGCTTTTTTCAAACAATAACGCTGGAAATTGCCTCATAACCTAATTGACCAAATCCCTTCTTATGACTTTTCAATATGCAGAGATTCCGCCCTGCATAATTGGCGCTGCGGAGGCTTTGAACGCTTTTGCTCCATCAAGGTATCCAAAGTTTACCTGACAGTACTACTCCGTAAGGAAGTGGGTTAGTGTTTATGATTGAATTTGGGTAGCTTTTGCCTGGCGAACTGCATAAAGGATTATTCGAAATTTGTGCAAGTGCACCGGACATAAAGTTCGTGATATATATGACGAGGTTATTTTTTGTCATATCGAACAAGCTAATCCTCGTATAGCTAAGCTACATAAGATGATGAAGCCAGGGCGAAAAAGAAACCGTCAGATGTGTTACGAATATAGTGGCTGGTGCACCAGAGCAGCCCGGATCATAAATGATGCACATTGCCAAACGGAAAATTCACGCCGCGCCTTACTCCGCCCTTTGCATTATCAAACTCTCTTAAGCCAACAAACTAAAGATTATCTCCGCTGCAATCGATGATTGATTTGAACAGCCTGCACACCATTCAACTCATCAATCGCCTTGAAGGCTTTTTCTTTCTGTAAGATGGAAAAGGTGATCGAGTACAGGTATATCCCGGCGCCTATTTCCTTCTGATATTGTATTTCATACAATTCATTTTTGTCTGATAGGGAATTGGGATCGGTTCCACTCTTTAGTGATACGAGGATTTCTTCGTTTATCGTCGGGTAAGTGCTGCGATCATAGATTAGTTGGTGTTCCGTCAACACTTCATCGACTATATTTGCCATTTGATCAATCGCCGGCGGAATGACCATGTCCAGTTCGTATTCGCGCTGGTTCCTGTAATCGATAAAATTGAGGCCCGGAATATCGGTGATTTGATATTCGGGTTCCTCCAGTTCGTAATCCAGATAATCCGGATGTCGTAAAATAGCGTCGAGACGATCCACAATCTGATCAGGCAAAGAAATCTCGATGGTGTCTAGTA
>CALGAA010000190.1 GCA_937952445.1 uncultured Bacteroidota bacterium
ATAAATACGTCTCGGTTTAATTGTACCGGTCCCCAGCTATGAAATTATCCCCTAAACATACGAGTATACCCACGCCAAAATTAATAAGTAGGGCATATTCGTAATTTCATAAACCTCTGACATTTAAGACAATAACCATCAATACAGCTTGTTTAAGTACAAAGATATTTGGATATACTTGCAATAGCATTGCATCTGTACATTATATCCGGCTTCCCACCTGCCTCAATAAAACTGCACCGATTTAATCTACGCTCTTACCCCTACCCTTTCAGTACATCCCAACTTGTCCCGATTATCCAACTACCCCAAAAATATCCCACACATTCTTCAATCACATGAGGTCATCGACATCATCCAGCAGATAACAGTGTTCATGGCGGGATAAACCGATTTTGGGATAGTAATGAATCGCCGCTGGAGCGGCAAGTAAGATCAACTTGGCCTGCGGAGTTTCGAGTTTGGTCCGTCGGATTAATTCACGACCAATCCCCTGTCGTTGAAAATCCAGGTGTACGGCCAGATCAGACAGATAGGTACAAAACATAAAATCGGTAAGCGAACGGCTGACTCCGACCAATCGCCCCCTGGATCTGGCCGTAATGATGAGATTTCCGTACCGGAGCATGGCCTCCAGTCTTTCGGGGGAATCTAACGGTCGACGTTCCCCCAGAGTGGAACAAAGAAGAATCTCTCGAAACTCTTCGATGCTCAAGTTATTCTCAATCTGATATTCCAGATTCATGCTTTACGTACAAATTCTGATTTCAAACTCATGGAACCAAAACCGTCGATTTTGCAATCGATGTTGTGGTCTCCGTCGGTCAACCGGATATTTTTCACTTTGGTACCCGCTTTGATGGGTTTTGGCGCACCTTTCACAGGTAAACTTCGGATCACGATAACCGAATCACCGTCCTTTAATTCGTTCCCGTTGGAATCCAATACAACGAGTTCATTCCGTTTTTCCACCTCCTCGGGATTCCACTCGTGGCCACATTCAGGACAGGCATAAAGAGCCTCCATCATGTAGTAACCGTAGGGGGAGGAGCATCTGGGACATGGTTTCATTTCTTCAGACATTGCATGATGTTTTTGATAAAAAGATACAAGGAAAAATTACAATAATTGTATAAAAAAAACCGCTTCTACCAGAACTGGTAAAAGCGGCCAACAAATTTAAACTAAGCTATTATTACATTGTCGCCAAACGAACAGCAAGTTCTCCGAGTCTTGCGGAATAACCAGCCTCGTTGTCGTACCAGCTAACGACACGAATAAAATCGTTATCACAGGTCGTTAGTTCGGCATCAAATATCGAGGAATAAGGGGATCCGACCACATCGCTTGAGACGATTGGATCGGTTTCGTATTTTAAAATGCCTTGGAGATCACCTTCTGCGGCATTTTTGAAAATGTTATTGACTTCCTCAGCTGTCGTGGATTTCTTGACTTTTACAGCCAGATCAATAATGGAACCCGTTAAGGTAGGTACCCTGTAAGACATTGCCATAATTTTATCTCCGATGGACGGATATACTTCACGCACTGCTTTGGCTGCCCCGGTACTGGTTGGTACAATATTCTGCGCTGCAGCTCGGGCTCTTCGCAAATCTTTATGTGGTGCATCCTGCAGATTCTGGTCAGCGGTATAGGCGTGGATGGTACTCATGGAACCTACTTCTATGCCAAAGTTCTCATCGAGTAATTTGATCACCGGTGCCAGACAATTGGTTGTGCAGGAAGCATTGGAAAAAATGGTCTCGTTAGGATCGATTTCCTCATCGTTCACACCCAGAACGATAGTTTTTACATCTCCCTGAGCAGGGGCTGAAATAAGGACTTTCTTTGCACCAGCCTGAAGATGCATACCTGCTTTTTCTCTTGATCGGAAGATACCTGTACATTCGAGTACAAAATCTACTTCCAAATCTTTCCATGGCAATTTGGATGGATCACGCTCGGCTAATGCTACAATTTTCCTCCCATCGATGTATATATTATCCTGATCAGCTTTAATATCCCGATCCAGAATTCCATGAGCGGTGTCATACTTCAAAAGGTGCGCCAATGTGGCATTATCTGTTAAATCATTGATAGCAACTACCTCCACTTCCTCGTTGTCCAGTAAACTTCGGAAGGTCAATCTACCAATTCGTCCAAATCCATTAATTGCAATTTTCTTTGCCATAATTTTTGTTTTTTATCACTTTGGTAATTCTAATTGTTAACAACTAAAGCAGGTCTTAGTTGTGCAAGCCGCAAAGTTAGCAAAATTTTATATACAATAATAAAGGAGTTTAAGGATCATGACTGGAATAAAACGAAAAAATGGAGCAGTCACGATGAGATCAGAAAATCTGTTTTTCATAAAAACCGAAAATAGTTTGCCACTAATATTTGCAACATAAAATATTTCTCATATATTTGCCATCGCTTTTGAAAGTGGCCCGTTCGTCTAGGGGTTAGGACGCCAGATTTTCATTCTGGTAGCAGGGGTTCGATTCCCCTACGGGCTGCGGAAAACGAGCCGGATTGGATCATTCCAATCCGGCTTTTTTTGCCATCGAGAACGAGACTTCACTCTTCTTATAAAAAATGCCCCTTCGCACTGAAATCTGTATATAACCGATAGCCTTCGTTCAATCAAAATCCTGCATCTTTACCGTCGTTAGTCTTAATACCAAAATTATATACCTGAATTGATGAGTTTGTCCAACCAAACCGCTCCTGTTCATTTTATTCTTTGGGGAGCTATCGTGGTGATATTAATCCGTCTGGTATTGGTATTTACCATGGGTATGATGCCGCAGGATGCCTACTACTATTTTTATAGTGAAAACCTTAGCCTTTCGTATTTTGATCATCCTCCTATGGTAGCCTGGATGCTCAAAATATTCTCGCTTGTTCTTGGAAAATCTGTTATCGGTGTAAAACTGACTGATTTCATCGTAACGGGGTTGACCGTGTATGCCTTTTATCATCTCGCCAAAAAATTCTTTGATGGATTTCTCATCGAAAGATCCCTATTTCTTTTGATTTCCACGATGATGATATCGATACTATCACTGGTCACCACACCAGATGTTCCTTTATTGCTATTTTGGACCCTTTCGGTGCTTTTCTTTTTCAAAGCGGTGGAGAAAAACGAAACGAAAGATTGGATGATAGCCGGAATGATGGCCGGTTTTGCATTTGATAGTAAATATACAGCACTTGCGCTTTGGATTGGTTTATTTGGCTATTTGATCACCCAACCAGAAAAGCGCAAGCTGCTGCAATCCTACAAACCCTACCTCTCCATATTGATATTTATCCTGGCTATCAGTCCGGTGTTGATCTGGAATTTCCAGCACGATTGGCTCTCTCTACGCTTCCAATCCAGTGACCGGGTAGACGATATGGCCATTTCAAATATCGAACTTAAGAACTTTTTCGGGAACCTCGGGACCCAATTGTTCATCCTTCTACCCGTGCTGTATATTTTCGTCCTTTACGCAGTATTCCGGGTGACCAGGGACTTTTTCCACACCCGTTTCCGGCCCGATTCATCAAAATGGTTTTTGTGGTGGTTCAGTGCACCATTGATCCTGGGTTTTATGGCCATCTCTATCGTTTATTGGGTGAAGCTCAATTGGACGATGCCTGCTTATATCGCCGGGATAATTTTAGCGGTTTACTACATCCCCCGCAAATGGGTTCGGGCGCAAATGATTATCAGCCTGATCTTTCATTTTCTTTTTCTCATTCAAGTCCTCTTCTATCCTTTCCCTATCCAATCCGACGATACCTGGTGGGGATGGGAAAAACTTTCGAATGAAGTGGATAAATTACAGGAAAATTACCCCGATGTTTTTATTTTTTCTGACGATGGCTACAAAACTTCTGCCCAGCTTTCCTTCCATCTCAATCAGAAAATATATTCGGGAAACGTCATTGGTAATGATGGATTGCAGTTTTCAATCGTAGATCCTGATCTGACTCATCTGATTGGTCAGGATGCAATTTTTATTGATTCAGCGAAGCGGTTCAAACACGAAAACAAGTCCGATAAAAAACAACCGGAACTTTTCGAATATTTTGAATCTGTTCGACAACTGGAACCTATCATTCTGGATGATCAAAACGGTGAACCAGAACGGAAATTTCTGGTGTATTACCTTGAAAATTATAAGGGAGGCTAATCCAGCCGGAGATTGGATTTTCGTGCCGTCCATCCATAAGAACCAGTCGCTATATTTCGTTAATTTGAGGATACATTATTAGAATTCAGAGTTTTTATTTAACTTATGACTCAATTTATTAATCGAAAAATCTATAAAAATGGCAATTGTAAAAGTTATTGAAGTGATTGGGTCAAGTACGGTAAGTTTTGACGATGCGGTAAAAAACGCAGTAACCGAGGTTTCCAAGACGATCCGGGACATCGATTCAGTCTTTGTGAAAGATATGAAAGCACACGTTGCAGACGGGAAGATAAGTTCTTATGGCGTCATCTGTAAAGTTTCCTTCCGGGTCAGCGATGGGGTGTAATCCACGCAAAGAATTCTAAACCGGTTTTATTGGCCTGCTCCTTCGGGGGCAGGCTTTCTTTGGTTTGGTTGAGATTGTGGGGATTCCTGTTCGGATTACCCACCCAAATTCACAATGTCAGCGCTAATCAATTGATCGTATCGTGACCCAAATGGCCGATAATACGTCAAAATAAGATAGAAATTTTCCGTCTCGTTGGAGTTGCCTTCCAGCGCATCAAAGTCCAATTGAGGGTCATCACCATTGCCGACAACGTAGAGATAGTCATATCGACCTTGTTTCATCATTACCGTGCCCTCATATATTCCTTCGGCGGGGTTATATAACAATTCAAACCTCGGGTCAGCCGTAAAATTGGAAAATCCCCCGGTAACAAATACCCGATCATCGCCGGTGCGCTCGGTAATGTCAAGTCTAAAGTCCACTTCGGCATATTCGGAAGTGGTGGATACATCACCGGAAAAATTGCGTGCATTATCGATAACGAAATTACCATTCTGATCCTGTTCCAAAAAGTAGCTTCGACCAGCTCGTGATTCTTCCACTTCTTTCACCACCACGTATCCATCTTTATACTCCGTTATTTCATCAATCCCATAACTCCGATACCCCAGATTCCGAATATCTAAAGGCCTGAAATCCATCCCGCCTGGAAAAACGATTTTTCCCCGCCAATCGAATTCAATCATATCTCCGAATACATTGCGAGGGGGAATATTGGTTATAGCTCTTTGCCAATGACCATTTTGCAGTACCGTAACCGTAACATCCTGCAGGGGATTTGAGATGGGAAAATCTTTAAAGTTCACGGACAGTTCAAGTTCCTGATGCGTGCGCAAATGGGCAACTCTGGAAGCCCTATGGAGTTTTGCCGAAGCGAACACATTCTTGTCCACGACCATAAATTTACGGACAAGAACTACTTCATCGGTATTCTCATCGTAGATCGTTATCAAGTAATTTCCACTTATTTTGGGTGTCAGACCATCCCCCGGAAAGCTGACCTGGTAATGGACGTAATCGACGTGAGTTTGGTTGGAGAACGCGTAATTGTTGATCAATTGGTCATTGATCCCGTCCAGATACTCCATTTCCACCAGATCGGACAGTTCCCAGTTCCGGTCACAATGCTGCAATCTGAATCGATAGTATCGCGCATCTTCAGCCAGCTCATCGAACGATAGCAACAGACCTCTCGGGTCGCCCAAATTCATCACAGGTAAACCATACACGGTTCCCGGGACCGTAATTTTCACCGAATATATCGATGGAGCAGTATATTCCTGTGCCTGCAAAAATCCAGAACCGATTATAAGCGCAATAATCAGGTGTATAAATAACTTCTTCATATTGGAATGTAGACTTCGTTTTTCAATTCGAATGGGCTATATTTTTGTTAAATATCGACCATGTCTGGTTAAATTTTGACCTGACGATCGATTACACTCACGTGTAAATTACCATTTATATAGAAACGCCACAACTTTTCTTTCCA
Organism: uncultured Bacteroidota bacterium; assembly: GCA_937952445.1. Lineage (GTDB taxonomy): Bacteria > Bacteroidota > Bacteroidia > Chitinophagales > Saprospiraceae > Membranihabitans. Next base: position 6,029 of record CALGAA010000190.1, read on the forward strand.
TTCCTCTGCATAATCAATCCCCACTCGCTTTGAAGCTACTATCTCAGACGGATCTACTGAAATCCCTTTTTCCAACCATACCTTATTGTTTTCCTGTCCGGTCAAATCAACCCCATCCAATGCTTTGGTAATTCCAAGAGCCTGACATAGCTTTCCGGGTCCGTTCGTTAAACGACTTTTCGGAACAGTTAATCCACGTCTTTCCTGCATGATCGGAATTCCTCCGAGCGGTTCCAGGGCACGAATTAAAATGGCGTGTGCCGTATCCTTTGGTCCGGTCACCACGTTGAACAAGTGGTGGATTCCATAACATAGGTAAACGTAGGAAATTCCTCCACGCTGAAAAATGGTTTCCGTGCGAGAGGTTCGGCGGCCGTTATAGGCATGGCTCGCTTTATCTTCGGGAGCCCGGTAAGCTTCCGTTTCGACAATTATGCCTGTGGTTGTAACCCCATCTACCCTCGTGCACAATTTGTAACCGAGTAATTGCTTTGATAAATGCAGGACATCAGAACTTGTGAGATCGATATCTTTCAAAATACAAAACAGTTATCTGCGCTGATAATTTGGGGATTCTTTGGTGATGGTAATGTTGTGCGGGTGGCTTTCCGTAATTCCTGAATGCGTTATTACAACGAACTGTGATTGCTGCAGGGTGGCTATGTCCGGTGCACCGCAATATCCCATTCCGGCCCGTAAACCTCCGACGTACTGCACCATAACTTCTCCCAAATTGCCTTTGAATGAAATCCTTCCTTCGATGCCCTCCGGCACCAATTTTTTGATATCATCTTCCACGTCCTGAAAATAACGATCTTTTGATCCCCTGTTCATCGAACTGATGGATCCCATTCCACGATATGTTTTAAATTTCCGGCCTTCGTATATGATCGTTTCGCCGGGTGCTTCGTCAACTCCAGCAAATAATGATCCGGCCATGATGGTGTCTGCACCAGCGACAATAGCTTTGACGATGTCCCCGGTGTATCGAATTCCACCGTCGCCAATGATGGGAACGCCGGTCGATTTAATCGCCTGCCTGGCAGAATAGATGGCACTTAATTGGGGAACTCCCACTCCGGCAACGACTCTTGTCGTGCATATACTACCAGGTCCAACCCCCACCTTGACCGCATCCACTCCCGCATCAACAAGTGCTTTTGCTCCATCACCTGTAGCGACATTACCTCCCACCACCTGCAGATCCGGAAATTCGGATTTAATCGTTCTGATCATTTCCAACACACCGGCTGAATGCCCATGTGCTGTGTCCACTGCGATCACATCGACGTCAACTTCACGAAGGGCGGCAATTCGATCCATAGTATCCCTGGTGACGCCGACGGCAGCACCTACGCGAAGACGACCATACGAATCTTTACAGGAGTTCGGGTAGCTTTTAACCTTGGACAAATCCTTGTATGTGATCAATCCGATTACCCGGAAGTCTTTGTCAACCACGGGTAATTTTTCAATTTTATTCTTCTGAAGGACCACCTGGGCCTGCTCGAGGTCTGTATCGCCCGGAACGGTAATCAGATTTTCCCTGGTCATTAATTCGTGAACCTTTTTCTTCGCGTTCACTTCAAACCGCAAATCCCGATTGGTTAGAATACCGACTAATTTTCCATCTTTCTCAGTGATAGGGATTCCCCCTATTTTATGCTCTTCCATGATGCGCTGAGCTTCACCAATGGTAGCGTCGGGAGACAATGTCACCGGATCGATGATCATCCCGCTTTCACTACGCTTCACTGCACGCACATGGCTAGCCTGCTCTTCGATCGTCATGTTTTTGTGGATGAAGCCGAGACCACCTTGCCGGGCTATAGCAATGGCCAATTCTTTTTCGGTAACCGTGTCCATGGCCGCACTGACCACCGGGACATTGAGGGTAATTTCTCTGGTAAGACGCGAAGTGATGTCTACTTCTCTCGGTAGGATTTCGGAGTACCTGGGGACGACTAATACATCGTCGAATGTCAGTCCCTTGGTAATAATCTTCTCTGTGCTTGAATTCTTAATTTCCATGTGCAAAAGTAGGGTTTCTAGTTAATATCCCATAAATTCGGTTGCAAAATTTTATAAAATGCAGGAAAATGATGAAAAATGGATGAGAATGGCACTTTTCCAGGCCCAACTGGCATTTGAAAGTGATGAAATACCAGTCGGATGCGTCATCGTATATAAGGATCAGTTGATTGCCCGCTCTCATAATCAAGTCATGCAACTCAACGATCCGACTGCCCACGCAGAAATGATTGCGATCACATCAGCAACTGAAGCCATCGGTAGTCGCTATCTGGACAAATGTCACATTTATATTACACTTGAACCTTGTTTCATGTGCGCCGGAGCCATCCATTGGAGCAGATTCCCCCGAATTATTTATGCAACATCAGATCCCAAAAAAGGTTTTTCCCTCTATACTCCCCCCATCCTTTTGCCGAAGACTGAAATAGTGAGCGGAATCCTGGAAGATCAGGCCCAATTATTGATTCACCGGTTTTTTCGAAACAAAAGGTAGAAAGATCCCTCGCTAAAGTTTCCAGTTCAATTTATTCCACCGCCCTCCAGTGCACCAGGCATCAAGTTCGTGATGTGCATGACGCGGTTATTTTTTGTCGTATCAAAGAAGATAAACCGTGTTTAACATTGAGTTACGAAAGGCTTTAGATGAAGCATCAACCGACATTTTCTTCAGAAAACCAATGGATTTGCCTGGAACGCATATGGAGCTATCCAGCTAATTCAGCTATATTAAATTTCAATTAATATATCATCGATAGTCAGATAAATTTAATATATTTGGATAGAGCCGACATCAATTGCACGAGATGATTAGAATGATTTTTGGAATTTATTTGATCGTACTGACGGCAGGTTGTTCTCCTCAACTTTCCCCTTTTTCGAGTTCGCTGATCCAGGAATATCAATTCGATGATCATGCGCTTTCCAGAATCCAATTTTACCTGTCAGATGACATCGTTTTGCATCGGCAATTACGCCAGGGTGAATCCACCATAGATCAGGGAAGAATTAGTGTAAGGGATGGGCGCCGGGTTGAAGAAATCATATTCCGTGAAGGTACGCCGGGAGTATTTGTATTTAGTCCCGGGGAAAACAAATTAGCCATATCGTTTGAGCGCGGGGAGGATCGATATTTGGTTTTTGGGCCGACTTCCAGATCCCAGAACAGGGGAAGCCATCGAGGCATATATGGATTATTAGCCAAAGAATGGAAACGCGATTACGGAATCATAACCTATGACGGAAAGGAATATTATACGCCCAGTCGGTCTGCATATGTAACATTATTGGTGGATATGGATGAGCGGGTTCAGGTTCATCGTCAGGTAAAAGAAGTGGGGGGAAGAACGGTTCGAAACTGAAGTCACTTGAGGTTTTAAGAAGGCGGTATGAGACTATTTCCAGGCAGGAAAAACACAAGAAAGTGCCATAGATTCCTCGTTTAAAAAGCAATCGATAGCCTTGTTGACTTTCCGGCATTTTGCAATATTTTTTGAATACATCAAAAATGTAGGTCTATACAACCTCAGCCTGACCAACATCAATTTCCAAACTATTTTAACAATGTAAAATAATTAATATGAGTCACGATCAAATGTTTCCCGAGCAAACCAAAGACCTGGCAGAACAAAAAGCCCGTCTGGCCATGGATAACTTAAAAGCCTGGCGCAAATTCAGCCGAACGGTTTTTTCCGATGGCGCCCTTTCTGCGAAGACAAAAGAGATTATCGCTGTGGCGGTAAGTCATGTCACTCAATGTCCGTATTGCATACGGGCGCATACCAAAAACGCCATTGAACAAGGAGCCACCCGGGAGGAGCTGATGGAAGCCATTTGGGTAGCTGCCGAAATGAGGGCTGGTGCTGCCTATTCTCATGCCAATATCGCAATGGATGAAATGCTTAAAATGGAAGAGAATGGGAATAAGGAATAAATAGATATAGGATTCTTCTGTGGGAGGAAGGTAAAATGTCCGAACCTGGCAACGTAATGCTGGTTCAGACGGTGTTGCTGTGCCAGTTCACGATGGTTAGATCCCATTTGGACCAGATCGAAAACCATGTATAGTTGATTATCAAAAAGTGTACACCTTACACATACCGGCTATTTACCTATAACCTCACCTCAGAAACTGGATTGATACTTGGATTTTCTCATAAAGCCAATTTAATCAAGAGATTTGTCATTTTCCACTTCCTACAGAGATTCTGAAATATGTCCAATGTGAAGTTGTTTCAGATTATAATAAAACACTTAGACCTAATACCGCAAAATAAAGACCGTACCACACTTTTAGCCAATGTAAAGCTTTAACCCGACATGGCCCTGTTGAGGTGGGTCAAAACGAACTCCTACCCTACCCTTGA
>CALGAA010000191.1 GCA_937952445.1 uncultured Bacteroidota bacterium
AAAAGGAATGTTTACCTGATCCTTATGCCTCATGCCCGATTTAGTATTGTTCGCTGACTTAGGTGAGTTATCCTGTATATTTTGATCGGCTGCCAAAAATAAGGTGACGTGCTTATAAAGCGATATTATTAGATATATAGCTTATAATCGTTCATTATTAGGTAAAAACCTTATATTTGGGATTTATTAGACGATTCTCTTATTTTAAGGTTTTAAAATGGATTGCATGTTTGCGGTAATTACAGGGGACATAGTAGATTCGACGACCAGGTACCAGCCGGATACTCAGGTTTTTTCAGAAATCGATCGGATATTGACTTCTGTATTTACCCATATGCATGAAAAAGGGTGGATGAGGAAAGGGGATTATATGGTTTATCGGGGGGATAGTTTCCAGTGCCTCCTACCCGTGGAGAAAGGCATGCAGGGTATCCTGATGATTAAAGCTGCTCTCAAAGGTGGGATGGAAGTAGATTCCCATAATACCCAACTTTCGTGGGGATGCCGATTGGCCGTGGGGATAGGGGAGGTCACGTATCGCGCAGACCACATAAGTAAATCAAATGGTCCGGCATTCCAGCGATCGGGAAGAAAACTGGATGCTATGTTAAAGGATCATTTTACAGAAATTAAGACGCCGTGGGAACAGGCGAACGAAGAGCTCGATCTGACCTGCCGATATCTGGATATCGTGATAGAAAGGCTCTGGACTGTGAATTCCGCCAGAACAGCCTGGATGTATTTTCGCGATGATTATACCCAACAAGAATTAGCTGATCAATTTGGAATCACACAATCTGCAATGAATCAACGCATTCAAGGTGCTGAATTGGCTGTATTGGAACAAACGATACAGCGATATCAAAATATTATCAAAAATCACATTCCATGATCCTTCCACCTCTTCATTTGGTTGTTTGGCTTTTGGTGGCGCATTTCCTTGGTGACTTTACATTCCAGCCCCGTTACTGGGTTGATGAAAAGCGGAGACGCAAATGGCGAAGTCCATATTTGTACTATCATGTACTGGTTCATTTTTTACTCGCCCTTTCGGTCATTTTCTGGCTGACCGATCAATGGAGCATCCGGGGATTCCTATGCGCCTTGATTATCGCGCTGGGCCATTTTGTATTGGATCTTTCCAAAATTTACTATGTGAAATACATCGAATCAGAATGGAATGAAGTCGGACTCCAAAGAGGTCTGGTCTTTTTATGGGATCAGATCGGTCATTTTTGCATTTTATATCTGGTCGCTTTATGGTTGCAAAATTCATTCTGGATCGTGCCTGCCCCTGATCTGTTGACCAAAATATTAATCGTTGCACTGGGGTATTATTTTGTCCTTTATCCCACCGCAACTTTGGTCGATTTATCAACCCGGGATTGGCAGGGATATATTGAAATGCATCACAAAGATGAAGGATTACCCCTTGCCGGGCGAGCAATCGGTCAGCTTGAAAGAGTTCTGGGCCTCACCTTTATACTTATCGGACAATATACGGCGCTTGGATTCCTGATTGGAGCCAAATCAATATTTCGGTTTGGTGACTTGTCCCACGGTTTACATCACAAAAAAACGGAGTACATTTTGATTGGAACTTTTCTGAGTTTTACCATAGTCGTCATCGTGGGATTGATTTTGTCGTATTTTGTGACGAATCTGGGTTGAGGATATCCATACCAGCGGAAGGTACGATTGATCGCAGACCGGAGGCGGTTGGTAGAAAAGTTTATTTCAATACGTGCCAAAAGATTTAATTTGTATTGGGCACAAACCTACAAAATCATGAGTCTATGAAAGCTTACTTTTACCTGTTGATATTTATTGGAATTGGACCTTTCGCATTCGCGCAGGAAATATGGACCATTGAGCGGGCTTTGCAACACGCCATGGATCACAATTTGCAAATCATGCAAGCCCGGCAAGATATCCAAAGAGCAGAGGTAGACCTTCAAGCCATCCGGCAACAACGAATTCCTTCTTTGAGCTTTTCGAGCAATCTAAGCAACAGCATCGGCCGGACCATCGACCCCACGACCAACGCATTTACTACTGAAAGCAATTACAACCAAAGTGCAAATATCAATAGTGGGGTTCAGTTGTTCAATGGTGGACTTATCCATAAAAGAGTTCAAAACGCACAACTCCTACGACAACAAGCCGAAATGCAAGTAGCTGCTACTGAAGATGACATCCTCCTGATGGTCGTCCAACAATTTTTTCAGGTCATGTTCACGAAGGAAAACCTGGCTATGACAGAAGCCAACAATCAACTGCTGATCGAACAGGAAAATCGAGTAGCAGCTGAGGTTAACGCCGGTGCAAAACCGGCGAACGAATTGCTGGAGATCCAGGCAGAAGTAGCGCGCTCCGAACAACAGGTTATCGCGGCCGAAAACCAATTTACACTGGCTGTCCTTTTATTCAAGCAATTGCTCCGTTTACCGGTGGATGAGGAAATTGAATTTCAATTACCGCCAGTCGATGATGTAGAGCCGAGTGAAATCGACCTCCTTTCCATCTCAGAGCTTCGTAACCGGGCACTGGCGGGAGCTCCGGCTGTTCATGCCGCCGAGATCCAGGTGGAAAGTGCGGCATTGGGGATCCGAATCGCTAAGAGCCAGTACTATCCCCGGGTATCGCTGGGGGGCTCATTGAGCACGAATTTTTCCACCGCACGACGAATCTCAGTGCCCACCGGATCGTCCATCGTCAACCAAACTGTTTACCTGGATGGCAACCCTGTTATGGTCGGGTTCGAAAATCCGACGTTTCGGTTGGAATCCATCCCGTACTTTGATCAATTAAACGAAAACTGGGGACTTGGATTTGGTCTGCAACTCACTGTGCCCATTTATTCACAAGGCAGCACCAGCGCCAATGTGCAGCAAGCCAGGATTAATTATCAGACCGCCCAGATACAGCGGGAGCAACAAGTGAATATGTATACGGAAGAGTTGGAAAGGACGATAGCTGATCTTAAGTCATCCTTTCGGAGTTACCTGGCTTCTGAGAAAACCCTGGAAGCCTCCTCCAAATTCTTTGATAATATTGAATTGAGTTACAACGTCGGAGCAACGACCAGTTTTGAATTGATCAATGCCCAAAACCGGAAAGAGGAAGCTGAAATCAACTTTTTGATCGCAAAATACGAGTATCTGGCTCGCCAGCGGGGATTGCAGATTTATTTGAGACATGGGAGCTTCGAATAATTCAGCTATAATCGTATTCCTTAAAAATTTTGAACCTGGTCAGGTCAAAACCCGACTGGCCCGCACCCTGGGGGATGCAGTGGCGATGGAAATTTACCGTCGGATGTGTGATTATATCGTGACGGAAGTCCAAAATACAGGATTGCTCGCGTATTATTTTTTCTCTGATTTTATCGATCAATCCTACCTGCGCGATCTGGGAGTCAAGGAAGAAGATGAAACAGTTAAATTGGCCGTGCAGACCGCGGGAGATCTGGGAGATCGGATGCGTTCTGCCTTCCATGTGGTATTGAAAAATCACAGTCATGCCCTGATTATCGGGACTGATTGTCCGTATTTGAATGCGGATTCTATCCTTCAGTCTGTTGAAGTGCTTGAAAGCACCAGGGTAGATGTGGTCATCGGTCCTGCGGCAGACGGTGGGTATTACGCTTTGGGTATGGATCAATCGTACGAATTATTCAGCGGAATTCCCTGGTCCACGGGTCGGGAATTAGCCCAAACCATGGGACGGTGCAAAGATCTGGGTTTACAATACGCACTGCTTCCTGAGTTGGAAGACATTGATAATGAGGAAGATTGGAACGCATTTCGCTCAAGTTCGTACTATGCTTATTTTGAAGAAGTGATCAATTCCAACTCTTCCCGTAAGGATACTGACGGGTGATGATAGTGGATGCCGTGGAATCGAAGTTGGATCGCTGCATCTACATTTTCCTTTCGATCATCGATGAAAACACTTTCTTCAGGTTTCAAACCGAATTTCTTTAGTAGAAGCTGATAAATTTTCGGATCGGGTTTGATTACACCTACTTCGCCCGAAACGACCACACCATCGAAATCGCCAAAAAAAGGAAATAATTCCAAAGCGATCGGAAACGTTTCTCTCGACCAATTGGTCAAAGCGTAGACACGATGATTTTTACTGTTCAAATAATCTTTCATCACCTGGACATTTTGATCAATTGTTCCATAAAACATTTCAGGCCATCGATCGTAATAGGCCTGTATTTCTTTTTTATATTCCGGAAACTCTTTGATTTTAATGTCGGTTGCTTCTTTCAACGTCCGGCCTCTGTCTTGCTCCAGATTCCATTCGTAGGTACAAACTTTTCCAAGAAATTCTACGGCTGATGTTTCGTCCTTAAATATTTTTCGGTAGAGGTGAATGGGATCCCAGTTAACCAACACTCCACCCAGATCAAAGACAATATTTCGAATCATAATTACCGGTCTATTACCATGGTTGTTAAACGACTTTCACAAATCTGACGCTCCTGCTCATCCCGTATAGTGATCCGCCATACCTGAATTGACCGACCGATTCGGACAGGCATTACTCGTCCTGTTACTTTACCCTTTCGGGCGGACCGGAGATGATTGGCGTTGATTTCGATTCCGACCACTGCTTGCTGGTCGGTATCCTCCAGGACCAAAACCCCCGCAATGCTACCCAGAGTCTCAGCTAATGCCACCGAGGCTCCACCGTGCAACAACCCCATTGGCTGAACAGTGCGATGGTCGACCGGAATGGTTGCCTCAAGATAATCCTCCCCATAATCTGTAAATTCCACACCAATAGCTTCGCCCATTGTTCCTTTATTTAAGGCGTTGAGCCCTTCAAGGGTGAATTTTTGCTTCCAGATTGCCATAAAATTTTATATTTTGCAGGCAAGATAAATAAATATTACAAAATGGAAATTTATCACAATCCACGGTGCCAAAAGTCAAGACAAGCACTTCAGATCCTGCAGGAAGCCGATGTAGATTTCCAGATTCGAAAATATCTGGACAATCCGCCCACAAGAGCAGAATTGGAGGCTGTAGTGAAGAAACTTGATGTTTCACCCGAGACGCTGGTACGAAAAAATGAGAAAATTTATACCGAAAAATATAAAGGTAAAGAATTGACAGATGGCGAATGGATCGATGCTATGATTGAAAATCCCAGGCTGATCCAACGACCGATCGTGATCGATGGGGATCGGGCCGTCATCGGTCGCCCCCCAGAAAACGTAAGGGAATTGCTTTAGTGCGCCGGGT
>CALGAA010000192.1 GCA_937952445.1 uncultured Bacteroidota bacterium
AATAGAAAAGAGGTTTAGCTTAGAGAAGGATAACCGCAAAGACGCAAAGTACGCAAAGGGGTGGGATAACCGCGAGGACGCAAAGTACGCAAAGGGGGGATAACCGCAAAGGCGCAGAGGGCGCAAAGGGAAACCACAGAGGCGCAGAGGTGCAGAGGGCGCAAAGGGTAACCGGAAACTTGCAAAGTACGCAAAGGGGTGGGAGAACCGCAAAGAGGCAAAGTATGTGAAGGCGGTAGGAATAATTTCCAGGTTGCAAGGTGAAGGCTCTACTTTCTCTGCGCCTCTGCGGTGAAAAAAAATAGCCTCCCGTCAGGTAGACACGGTTTTTTGGAATTCCTTTTCGGCCGTTTCATGACCGAGTTTGCGCCAGGCTTTAATGACCTCTGGACGGGCATCCAGGGTTCCTCCCAGCGAATAGGGGGGCTGAATAATTTTAATGTTAAATCGCCGGTACGTTTTTTGGCCGATTTTCAGTTTATCGAGGCCCTGAGCACGAAGCATATCGTTGATCCAGATAAATTGTTCGAGATCATTTTTGAAGATTTCGGCCATGGTGATATCGAGCATGGACCGGACCGCAATTTCGGTAATGGTCGGATCAGGATCGATCGGTGGAAGGCTGCTCGTACTGCAATTGATGACGATAATCGTGAATTCTTCGTTTTCTTCTTCACTGGCATTGATATGGTCCACGACATCTTTGAGCGGCGTAACGTTCCGGATGCCACCATCGACGTTGTCAAAATATTTTTCACCCGCAATGGTGTGGATATAGGGGATAGGGGGCCAAATGACGGGCATCGTCGAGGAAGCCATAATGGCTTTTTGCAGTTCCGCATCGTTGGGAAGCTGATGGTGACTCACCGATTTGTAGCGACCATCCCGTAAGGAAACAAAACCCATTTTATATTCGACGTTTTTAAATTTATCCAAATGAATATGTTTTTCCAGGAGTCGGAGCAAAGGAGTATTATCAGCCAATCCCTCCAGATTCAAAAAATTGTTGAGAACCGTTTGGGCCAGTTTTTCCTGTTTTCGACGGGAAAATATCAACCATAGACGTTCCCAAATGGATAAATGGGGGACCAGATCTGAAATGATTTTTTTAATATCGGGTTGTCCGTTGACGAGGTATTTGGAAGTGTAAACGATATCGGGTCCTTCGTTGATGATTTTGTCAAACCAGATTTCCTTAAGTTTTTCAAGCTGTCCGGTGGCGATAAAAGCGCCGTTCAGCGATCCGACCGACACCCCGGAAATGAGATGGAAATGATCGATGTCCAGCACTTCGCCATCGATTTGGATCGGGTTGTACATCAGATATTCGAGCGCGCCAATCTGGAAAGCACCTTTAAAACCACCCCCACTCAATACCAATGCCAGTTTTTTGTTTTTTTCGGCCATACGAAAACGGATTGGGAGTAAGTTAAGAAATTTTAAGGAAAATCCATTTCCATTTCCACCTAGATTGTCTTCGTTGGCATGTCAAATTTAATTAGGCGCCCAAATCTGGCTCGGCAGCCAGAAAAAAAGAAGGTAAAGCAGTAAAAATAGAATTGCTGCAATTCCCGCCACAAGGATTAATAAGACTACCCACAATGGTCGACCTCTTTCGTTCTTTTTGATGAACTCTCCATAAATCTGGTAATTACGGCGATTGCTCTTGAACCATATATCGAATATATCTCCCAATACAGGAAATGCGCCCACTACGGTGTCAATCGTCAGGTTCCACAACATTTTCAAAACCACCCGGACCGATGCCCCGTGTCTGACCATAGCCAATATTAGTGCGCTACCCATGGCATAACTGATTACATCCCCCACACCGGGAATGAGACCGATTAAAGGATCGAGACCAAATCGAATATTGGTGCCCGGAATTCGAAACTGATTGTCCATCAACCGCGTAACCGAATCGAGCATTTTGATCTCTCGTGGTGGTGGTCGGTTGGCACCGTTTTTTTCATTTGGATGACTGGCCATATCCGATATATTGTGCGAATTATGGGTATGAAAATAAGTAAGTCTTTCTGTAATCCGCATATGCTTAACATGTAAAATAGTTTTCCCCCTCTAATCACCGTTCTACCCGGATTTAAAAGAGCAGGGTCCATTTCTTGTTACCATTCTTTTAAACAACTCTTATTTCAGGAGCTGGAAATTGTTCTGCTCCTATTCGGGATTAAATTCTCAGGTTTACGTGTACATCAGCATCGTAGGTAAAATGTGGAATGGTTTTTGTTATATTATAAATTTGATTAATATCTAAGAATCATAAAAATAAGGTACTATGAGGAGTATCCGATTGTTGGTCATCATGTTTGCTGCGTTGGCGATGACAGAAATTTCCGCTCAGCAATGTCGTCCCCTGAACGATTCGGCTGTCTTGGTGGACTTTTATGGCGCATCTAAGGGACTAAGCTGGAAGGTGAAGTGGGATTTGAATAAACCTTTTCGGACATGGCCGGGTATTACGGTCAATCAATCGGGATGTGTTACGCGGTTGGAATTACCTGACAACAACCTCCAGGGAAATATTACAAACCTTGATTTGCCCTTTCTCGAGTATCTTGATGTATCTGGCAACAACATGCTGAGTACCTTGCCCGCGTTGTCAAAACTTCCATCTCTCAAACATCTCAATCTATCGGGAAATCGATTTCGGGGTTCCTTACCCGCATTGACGGCCAGTGTAAAATTGGAAAAATACGAGGCAAATAATAACCAATTTGATGGGGGCATTCCGGATTACAGCGCTCTGACGGAGCTGAGAGTTTTTAATTTGAGCAACAACAGCCTGACGGGGCAAATCGGGGTAACGGCCCATTTCAGTAAACTGACACATTTATATCTCAACAATAATCACTTTCAGGGGAACATTCCCGCCATCATTGATAAGATGGATTTGGTAGACATCGATTTATCGGCCAATCAATTCACAGGCGGATTGCCCGAGTTGGATGGTTTAACCAAATTGACAAAAGTGAATTTTTCGGAAAATCGACTCTCCGGATCCTTTCAATGGCCTGCCTCTGTGCCGGAATTGCATTCGATTAATATATCCCATAATCTGCTATCGGATACCATCCCCCCAACCGGTCCGGTGGGTAAATTATCACTTTTTTTAGCTTCCAACAACCAATTCACCGGCTCCATTCCTGAAATGGATTTGCCTCAACTCGAACGTTTACTATTGGCTCAGAATCAGTTGACCGGTACCATCCCCGATCTGGCTAACTTACCCAATCTGGAGCAGTTTTCATTTCGTCACAACGAATTGGAAGACATCGACTTTGAACCCGGATTTTTGAATCAAATCGCGTTTGCAGACATCAGTGAAAATCGATTCACTTTTCAGGATCTGGTTCCTTTCCGGAATTTCCGCGGAACGACGATCAGTCTTTTTCCCCAGAAAAAGATACCCTTCAAAACGCCTGAGTTCACTGTGACCAAAGGGAACAATTATACGATTGTGCTCGATACCGACGAAGACCACGGGAATACAGATTTTCAATGGTTCAAAGACGGGAAACGATTGCCGGTGGGGAAAACGGAAAACTTTTCGATTTCCAACGTAATTCCCCGGGATGCAGGGATATATACGGTGACTTTGACCAATTCTCAATTTGTAGGATTTCCCATCATGAGCGAGGAATTTTCTTTATCGGTCAATTGTCCTCAGGTGATTGCAGAACGAAAGATTTATTTGTGTCCGGGAGAGGAGTTTACATACAAAGGAATGGTAATCAGTAAGGATACGACATTTGCAGACACCGTATTGACTCAAAACGACCTCGTGTGCGACAGTTTGTATCTTTTTGATGTACAACGTTACCAACCTGACTCGGTGTTTGCGGAAGTCGAGTTGTGTCAGGGCGAAATTTATTATTTCGGACCTGATTCATTGGTTTTGACTGCTTCCGGCCTTTATCTGGATACATTTCCCAATATAGGGGGTTGCGACAGCATCGTATTGCTCGATTTGACTTTTCGAGCGTCTTATTCTCAGACTGTTGATGTGGGTATTTGTCCCAGTGATAGCCTGGTATTTAAGGACAGCGTTTATTATGAAGATGTCGATTTGGTCGACTCTCTGAAGACGATTGATGGTTGTGATTCCCTGGTTTTTATGAAGGTTCGCTTCAGCGATCCGGTGAGGACAACGACGCGATTTGATATTTGTGCGGGGGATAGTATTCTGATCGATGGGGTGTATTATTCCTCTTCCACGAGCTGGACGGATACCCTTATAGCCAAAGGAGGTTGTGATTCCATTTCGACTGTGCAGATTGAAGTGCGGGACATATTTGAGCAAACCTTAAATGTATCGTTGTGCAGCCCGGAATCATATCCCTGGCAGGGAATAAATTTGACGGAATCGGGATTGTATTCGGATACCTTGCAAACCGTCCATGGATGTGATTCCATCATTCATTTGAATTTGACGGTTTCGCCCAGCTATTTCTCCCGGGATACCATGTTAATCTGTGCGGGTGATTCCGTTTTCTTCAACCAAACCTGGCTGACGGGTCCTGGAATTTATTTTTCCGATTATTCTACCGTCAATGGCTGTGATTCTATGGCTGTACTGGTGATTCAGGAACAAGAATATGCCGAAAAATGGGAGTCCTATGAAATTTGTGTGGGAGATACGATTGTTTTGAATAACAAGTCGTACGCTCAACCCGGTATTTTCCAGGATACCCTGATCTCCGAAACGAGTTGTGATACCCTCATTACCATCGAAATTGTACTCAATCTACTTGAAATACTCGACAGTACAGTTGTAGGTGCGGGGTCCGAAGATTCCACGGGTTCCATTTCGGTGGAAATTGGAGGTGGCGTGGAGCCGTACAGTTACCAACGGAGCACGGGTGATACAACGCCCGTCCTCGACTCCGTACCTCCGGGGGAGTATACCTTGATGGTAACCGATTCTACAGGATGTACCACGTCGTTTGATCTGGCCGTACCCCTGATGACTTTTGTGCGGCAGCGTGTAGAAGAGAAAAACTGGATCAGCTTACGGCCCAACTACCTGGATCGCGGCAGGGCTTCCGAGGTGGTGCTCGAAGTCCACGAGGAAATCAGGCAGGTGGAAATATCTTTGTACAATGAATTGGGCATTCGACTGGAAACCAGAAAAAGTGATCTCTTACAGCGGGGAGGGTCGATCCAATGGAAACTCGGCAACCTACCTGCGGGGATGTATTATTTTCACGTCCGAGAGGCAGGTAAAATCCCTTTTCAGGTGATGAGGTTGGTGATATTTTAAATGGCCGTTTTAAAAAAAAAATCGATAAATATCAGTTTGTTCAAGGCTGACACTGGATCGCGGAGCGCAAAGTCATCGTAAATCTCCAATCCCTCATTCCAAAAATCACTGCAAAGTATCCAAATCGATTGGCGGAGGTGGGGTGATGCTGTCCTTAGGTGGTGGTTGAATAAAAGGGCGGGGTTTTATGCTGTCCTTTGGAGCTGGTCTGAGGATTAGTTCTGGTTTGGAGGGCAGGGCGGGTCTTCTAAGGCTATCTTCCACGTATTTCACTGCATTGATTTTCAGCAGACTATCTGCTATACTGATGGCCCGATCCATGGTGTTGGTATAGCATTCAATTTCTTTGTTCTCTATGAACTGGTCGATCCGCCGATCGATCTCTCGTTGGCGCAGATCTTCGATGGTTATTTTTTCTTCCCGCGTGCAAGAGAATGCGAGGAGAACCGGTATCAGTACATAATACAACCGTTTCATTGTCGGATCAATTGTTCGATTTCTTTTTGACGTTCCTGCATGATCGAGTCCACCCAGTATTGCATCACGCTGTCCCGAAAATCGCCGCAGGCAGAGTCCAGTAGGGGGGTGATCGAATCGCGATGCTGGGTGTACAACGAGTCGATGATCTGGTAATCATTGCCGGTGAGCGACAGTTCGGTTTCAAGGCAACTGATCAGAGACCAGCCCAGAAGAACCCATATCATCCACCTACGCATTGGGTTCAATTGGTTTTCTTTTCAATTCAAAGTGCTGGCCGAGGTATACCTTTCGCACCAGTTCATCGGCCGCCAACTCCTCAGAGGTTCCGTCCCGCAGGATTTTACCTTCAAACATCAGGTACGCGCGATCCGTGATGGACAGTGTTTCCTGCACGTTGTGATCGGTGATGAGTATTCCAATATTCTTGGTTTTGAGTTTGGCAACGATGGACTGGATGTCTTCCACGGCGATGGGGTCAATCCCGGCAAATGGTTCATCGAGGAGGATGAACTTGGGATCCGAAGCCAGTGACCGGGCGATTTCAGTTCGCCGGCGTTCGCCACCGGACAGGGAATCTCCCATGTTTGTCCGGACTTTGTGCAACCCAAATTCATCAATCAGACTTTCCAATTTTTCCCGTTGTTCGGATTTGGGGATGGGCATCATTTCCAGGATGGCTTTTATGTTGTCCTCCACGCTGAGTTTCCTGAACACACTTGGTTCCTGGGGAAGATAACCGATTCCTTTTCTCGCCCGGCGGTACATCGGTAGGTTGGTGATGTCCTCATCATCCAGATATACCCGACCTTCGTTTGGACTGATAAATCCCACGGTCATGTAAAAGGTCGTAGTCTTGCCCGCCCCGTTTGGACCCAGCAAACCGACAATTTCCCCTTGCTCTACCTGGATAGACACGTCATCCACTACCGTTCGACGGCCGTATTTTTTCTTGAGATGCTTCGATTGTAGTATCATATCCTGTCGTATTGCGGTGTAAAGTTACAACAAAATCATACGTGGAGCGAATGTTTGGCTCAGGGATCGGTCGGCCTGATCACGATACCTTTGAGGTTTTGCCTGCTTCACGAACGAAAAAATTTGATGGATGTTGCAGCTTGAGCACTTCGCACAATTGGAGCTCAATTCGCAGTCATGCCGGACTTTTTTCGGTACCAGAGTCGCAACTCCACATCCAATTCCGGGCCCAATTGACCTGGTTGGTGGAAGCGGGCGGAAGCGCAGGTTTTGAAGTCACAACCCCACATCCAATTCCTGTACCCAATTGACCCGAAGAGTAGGGACTTCTATTTTCTGGATTTTTTCAGCAGGCAATCGACCGGGATATCGGGCCGGATCCCAAATCCCGTTTTGATTGTCGTCCCAAATAATCTCCAGGTTGTACGATCCGGGTTTGAGGGCAGAAAAAGTAAGGCTGGAATTGGGATCTGAGGTGATTTTTTCAGCGACCACCTTATCGTTTTGTTTTAGCTGAAGGACAAACTGGGGAGGCATAGTCGTGGCGGTATCCCCACTGAGATTGACGACCAGAGAGGCCAGGGATTCCAGGCTGACGGGCTTAAATTTATACTCAATGGTGTCGTGTACCACATCGTTCTCAAAATCAATCGCTCCCGGATAGAAAATGATGTGGTAATTAGTGTCGGCTTGCCAGGGATATTTTAATCGAACCGTATTAAAGGATACAATGGCCGTATCGATGGGGATGAGCTCTTCATCGTCTTCTTTGGTGAGGGAAATCAATTCTGGTTCTATGTTTTCAATGGGCCAATTGGTCGACAGTTCCATCGCCTCGCTGGGTAGAAATGTGGGATTGGTTCGGGTCACATTCAGGTTTTCGGCGTCAAATTCCTTTTTGTCGAGGCTCCTTACATACACGGTGTCCCTAAATCCGCGAATGTTTTCAGTAATGACCCGGATAGGAAGAGAGTCAGGATGATAATACATCCTGAGCTGATTGTTGATGCGGTCAAAATGCCTGAATCCTTCACTCTCCACACGTAATGTCGCTGAATCAGTGATGGGATCCGTCATCGTCAGCACCAGTAGGCCCAACGTTGCCGAATCTACGCGGTCGAGATAAACCGGTGGCGTGCCAAGCGAGATGGTAAAGGAAAGCGTGCTGTCATGAACGGCTGCTGTCGAAATGGGGTCAGGAATAAATCCCAGGGGTTCGGTCTCATCCGAATGCCTGAAATCCAGATCATCATCGATATAGGCGACCAATTGGAACGTATCTGCCTTAAGGTAATTGAACCGGTACATGCCGTCTTTATTGGTGCGTGCGAAATACGAAGGCGGCAGGGTGGCGATGGCGGAATCTGCAAAGTTGTTGTACAACATGACCGAAACATTTTCCACAGGTTCGCCGGTTAATGCATCGGTGATGATCCCATCAAAACGCAGCGAATCCAGCCAGTCGCCCGTGCTGAATACAAATTGAAAATCCTCAATGGGATTGGATTCGGTGATGTCCTGTACGGCTGTTCCCAAATTGATAATGTAGGTCGTATTTTCCTGCAGTTCTTCTTCTTCGTTGAAATTAATGATCAGCGATTTGCCCTTGAGGTTGTATTCCGGACGTTCTTCCAGGGGAGGACTTATAAATATTTGTGAAAAAGGATCTTCCAGTTTAACCCATTCATCAAAGCTGATCACGATTTCCCGGGGGGTGAAATTGGTCTGCGGAGTCGGGGTGGAACGAAGGCTGTCCACTGATGGCGGGGTTTCATCACGGGGTCCTCCCTGTATGCTGCCGGGGGACGCGCATTGCGTCAGAAGATGACCAACGGTGATCATGATGCAACATAACAAAAGGTTATAGAGGGTCAGGCGCATCTTACGAGCGGTTCAGTGGATGAAAAGTGTGAATCGTACGGCGAAGATATTCATTATTTATATGAGTATAAATTTCTGTAGTCAGAATTGAGGCGTGGCCCAGCAATTCCTGAACAGCCCTTAAATCGGCTCCACCTTCCACCAGGTGAGTCGCAAAGCAATGGCGCAGCGTGTGTGGTGAGACCGATTTTTTCAAACCGGCCTCTTCCGCGGCTGCTTTGATGATTCGATACACCATATGGCGGCCGATCGAATTTCCCCGACGATTGATAAAAACAAGATGAGCGGCATCGGGAGATATTTTTTGGAGCGCTCTTTCCTGCAGGTAAATGTTCATAAATTTGAGGGCTCTCGCACTGATTGGAATGAGGCGTTCTTTATTGTTTTTTCCAGTGACTTTAATGATTTCCAGGTCTTTGTAAATGTGGTCTAGCCGGAGCTGGATCAATTCACTGACCCGTAGGCCACAGGCATACATGATCTCCAGCATGGCCCGGTTGCGGGGGGCATGAGGCTGACTCATATCCAGGCTTTCGAGCAGATTTTTCACCTCTTCTACGGTGAGTACATCCGGAATCCGGGATCCGATCCGGGGCGAATCTATATTTTCCAACCAGTCCTTTTGGGTGATGCCCTCGAGGATCAGGTAATTTGAAAATGCCCTCAGGCCACTGAGAATCCGGGCCTGGCTTCGCGGATCAATATCGCAATGATGAAGTTCGCGAAGGAAAGACCGGATGTGTTCTGTCCCCAATTCCTTCAGCGCCAGGTCGCCGTATTCGCTTTCAATAAACCGGGCCAATTTCTCCACATCCCTGGCATAAGCATCGATTGAGTGTGCAGAAAGTCCTTTTTCCACGTTAAGGTATAGTTTGAAACTTTTGACGTACGAACTCCAGATCATCGTCACCAGGTTTTTTGGATATCGGGATTGGTTATGTATTTGGCCCACCGTCTACTGTACGTATGCACCTTATTGGTCATTCTGTTCCTCGAATCCACTACCGGATAACCGGCATTGACCCATTCAAATATACTCCCGTACAGATTGAAGACAGAAGTGAATCCTCCATCAATTAATATTTTTCCAAATTTTTCACTGCGATAACCAACGCTGCAATATACGACAATCGGTTGGTTTCGGGATAGATGTTCTACCACACGCAGGTCATTGCTTCCCACGTGGATCAATTGGGCGTCTGGGATGTGACTGGTTTGGTATTCTTCCGCGGTACGGATATCCAGAAGAATAAACGATGTGCGATCCTGGTAAAGGGAATCGACTGCAATGAGGGGTACATCAAACTCGAGCATGTGGGTCAGTTTTCGATCGAATGCCCGATCCTGTACCTGTATATTTGCGTCAGCATGTACCTGGGGGGATGTCTGAGCACACCCCGTCAGGGGTACGATCAAAATGATACAAGTCCGGAAAAACCAGGTGCTGAAGCGCATTATGGATTTGATTTTTGAACCCCCATGCCCATTTGGTCGTCGATCCATTGGCCCTCATGGCAGTATGGTAAGAGCTGGGATTGGATAAATTCAATCACCTTTTTTCGATCCGCATGGGGATATAATAAATGAACATTGGGACCGGCATCCAACGTAAAACAGACCGGGATGCCCGTAGATTGCCTAAAACCTCTGATGTGATGGATGACCTCGATGGTGTAGGGATGCATGAGAATATATCCGGGTGTGGAGGCCATCATCAGGGCATGAAGACTCAGCGCCTCGGCTTCTACCAGGGTGGTAAATTCATCGAGTGCGCCGGTCTGAAGAATATTGAGAAGCTTTTCGGTGTTGGATCGGGCCTGGTCATATCGGACGTCCGCAAAAGGATTATTTTCCATAAGTTGGTGTCCGGCACTGCTCGAAACTTTTTTCTGACCCTGATCGACCAGTAGTATGGCGTCGCCAAATTGTTGGAAAACAGGGTGAAGCTGGGCTTTCAGTCCGACGGCGTATTCATCAGAGGAAGATTCAAAACTGCATTTGCCCCATAATGCTGCCTGCGGGAATATACTGCGGCAAGCACTTCCACTGCCCAATCGGCTCAGGTACGAAATACGTCGGCCCAGGTCGGTTTTGTACGGCGGTTGGGTAATCGGTCGCCCCTTGATTTGAGCATCCATGTCGATCAAAGCGGCGCTAAGGGCACTCATAGCCGAAGCACTCGATGCGATCCCGGAGGAATGGGGAAAGGTGTTTTTCGATGAAATATGGAGCCGATAATTCCGAAGTTCAGGCAATTCCAGCGCAGCTCTGTTTAGAAATTTTTGAATCCGCGCGCTGAATTCGGGTTTGGGCTGACCATGGAATAAAAAATGAAAATCCACGATCTGATCCCCTGTGGATTTTTTCAATTCCCATTCCAACCGGGTTACCGTCCGGGCTTTATCCAGGGTAAAACTAATGGATGGATTGCGCGGTAATTGCTCGTGTTTTTTACCCCAATATTTCACCAATGCGATGTTGGATGGGCTTAGCCATTCACAAACCCCGTGTAAGTGATTTTTTTCAGAATAAGTCGGAGAATCGCGTAAAGTCGTATCAGTTTTCTTCATTGAATTTCATATCAAAATCTTCTAAAACCATGTCCATTATTGGATCCTTGCCCATCACGTAGCCCTCTTTGAGGTCATAATCAAAGAATCCTGAAAGGGCAGTCCAGTAGTTTGCGGTCATCCAGCCCCTGGCGTTGCGGATCAATTCATACATCGGTATATCCAATTCGCGTTCGATCATATGGATCATGATCCGGCCCTGGGTTTTCGTGAGGTTTTTGAAGATATCTTCATATTTCATAAATAGTTGTTCCTGCACACGGCGGGCGTATTTCCGCTTTTTCCAGATGCTCAAATCCCGGGTGACCCGTTCGATGGTCCGATAGGTCTGGACGGCTTCCACGGCAAAAGGATATACATCCTGGGCGTACTTTCGATAGATCAGGTATCGGCGGTATTCTGCGTTGGATGCAAAAAACCGGGGGGAAGTCACACTGATTTCCTGCAAAGTGGACAACAGAATGGTGTCCTCGCCATCGATAATAACCTCCACGATCTCACCATCGATGATCACGTCCTCGAGATGAATCGAATCAGCAAGGTAAGCTGTATCGGGGAACTGTTGGGTGGTATCCTGTGCATACAGAGCCATAGCCGGGATCCACAACAGAAGATACAGGATAAGTCCGAACAATCTGGTCAAATTGGTTAATTTCATCACAGGTTACAACGTAGGATGGATTTTTATTGTTTTCTGAAGCGAAGGTATAATTCTTTAGGCAATGAGTACGGTTCTGGGAACAGGTAGGATTATAGTACCCTGTGGGAGGAGTTGTCCTGACCAAAATCTTAACCTCAATCTCATATCATATCGTGCCACGCGCTTTCAGATCGCCTGGCCCACACATCGTCGTTGTGGACAACGTTTCGTCAGGATCTGCTATACGACGGATCTAATCTTGACTTCCGCACTCACGAATCGCCGGTCGATCCATAGTCAGACCCCGACAATCCTGCTGATTAAACGACTTTGATTCTTCCATCCGAAAACCGATCTTCTTAATCAAACCCCTTCAATCCCTATTTCTCTATCCCGTATTTCTCCGCAAATTTCCGGTACAGTTCTTTTTGATGGTTATTGAGATCGATTTCCCGTCCATCGATAAAGGCCTGTAAAATAATGCTCGATTTGGGATCCAAAATATTGCCATCGCTGATCACGAGGGTGGCGCTTTTACCTGTTTCCAATGTTCCATAGCGATCATCTATGCCCAGGATTCGGGCGGGATTCAAGGTCATCGCCTGTATGGCCTTTTCCTCCTCCAATCCAAATCCCACGGCCTGGCCTGCCTGAAAAGGAAGGTTGCGTTGTTCCCATGACCCTTCATGCGAAATGGCCCATAACACACCGGCTTTCTCCAGGATGGCGGGGGCTTCGAAGGGTGAGGTGATCCCGGCGTCGGAAGTCCGGGGTAGTCGTTGTGTGGAGGACAGGATCACCGGGATGTTTTCCTTAGCTAATGTTTCGGCGATCATCCACGAATCTTCTGCCCCTACCAGAACGATTGGTATCCCCAGGCGTTTGCTCCAGTCCACGGCATCCAGCATAGCCTTCCGGTGATCAGCACGAATAAAAACCGGAACTTGATTTTTCAATGCGCCGGATAAAGCTTCAAACCTCAAATTGGTTTTTCCATGATCGATGCGATGGCCATAGGCGCTAGCAGATTCAAAGAAACGTTCGATATTCTTGACGTTTTTTTCATATTCCTTGTCCTTGCTCAGTCTTCTGCTTTTGGAATCATATGTATATACCCGCGGCCAATTGAGATGGATTCCACTCGTATCTTTGACCAAGGCATCCTCCCAATTCCATGCATCGAGCTGGACTACGCTCGATTGGCCGGTGATGATCTGTCCCTGTGGGGATATCCCCGCCAGAAGGATTCCATTGGATCGCACGGTGGGCAGGATGCGGGAGTCGGTATTGTAGGCAATTATGGCCCGGACGTGCGGATTGTATTCACCCACTTCCTGAAAATCCCGCGTGGCCCGGACCGCTGAAATTTCAACCAACCCCAGGTCGGTATGAGGTGCGATAAGGCCCGGGTAAATGTGGTAGCCATTGACATCGATGATGCGGTCAGCTTCCTGCCGGGCGGTTCCAAGGTAGGTTATTTTGCCGTGTTCAAATTTTAAATGCGCATTTTTGATCACCTCTCCATTTCCGGTGTGGATGGTTCCCCCTCTCAGAGTCACGGATTCCTCCTGCGGTGGGGCGGGTGCATTCTGCCCATGGAGGATGGACCACCCGGTAAGGAGCAGGCCGATGAGGTAAAAACTGGAGCCGAAACGAAGAAAAACCGAGGAGTAGGATCCCATTAATATTGAAGTTGGCCACATAGAGAAAGTCATTTATAAGTAAAAATATTGTAAAAGCACCGCTTATTCAGCGGCATTAAAAATCCAGGGTGTCACAATGGTATTGCGGCTCGACGGTATGGTTGGCCTTTTGCGTGGGAGTTCCCCCTTTCTTGGCCCGGATCATCGCCTGGATCAACCTTCGCCGCTCTTCAGCTATCTGTGTTTCCTTCTTTTCGTTCCCGGCACGATCAAAGTACAACCGACCATCGATGAATGTTTTTTGTGCGCTCGCAAAGATAGACAGCGGATGGTCATTCCACAGCACCACATCGCCGTCCATACCTTTCTCGATCCGACCCACCCGATCGTCAATATGGAGCATTATTGCGGGATTGAGCGTGACCAGTTTGAGCGCTTCTTCTTCCGTCAACCCCCCGTATTTCACCGTTTTACCCGCTTCTGCGTTGAGCCGACGACCCATTTCAGCATCGTCGGAATTTAAGGCCGTCAATACCCCCACATCATGCATCAAAGTTGCATTATATGGAATAGCGTCGATCACCTCGTATTTATAGGCCCACCAGTCCGAAAAAGTCGATGCTGCTACCCCGTGTGCTTTCATTTTGTCGGCCACTTTGTAACCTTCCAGGATGTGTGTAAAGGTGTTGATCTGGAAATCATACCGATCTGCGAGGTGCATCAACATATTGATTTCGCTTTGAACATAGCTGTGGCAAGTGATAAAACGTTCGCCGTTCAACACTTCCAGCAATGCTTCCATTTCGAGGTCTTTGCGAAATGGTAGCCCGCTCGCCTTCCGCTCCCCGTATTCCAGGGCCCTGGTGAAATGGTCTTCATAGACTTGTTCCACTCCCATTCGGGTTTGGGGAAACCGGACGGTATTAGCCTCTCCCCAGTTGGACTGTTTGACGTTTTCACCCAATGCAAACTTGATAAAAGGATCGGCGTCTTCAAACATCAATTCTGCCGGTGAAGCTCCCCAGCGGAGTTTGATTAGCGCGGATTGTCCCCCGATCGAGTTCGCGGATCCATGTAAAATGTGTGAAGTGGTCACCCCCCCGGCTAACTGGCGATAAATATTGATGTCCTCAGAGTTGATCACATCGCTCATCCGTACCATCGCACTACTGGACAAACTCGCTTCGTTCACCCCTTTACTGATGGCGATATGACTGTGCTCGTCTATAATTCCCGGGGTAAGGTGCATGCCGGTTCCATCGATTATCTCAGCGTTTTGTGGGGGAGTAACATTTCCGACACGTTCGATTTTCCCGTCTCGAATCAGCACATCGGTATTGGGTCGAATTCCCGAATCGGTATTGGTCCATACCGTGGCGTTTTGTATGACGTAGGTCTTTTGTGCGGGTAAGGAAGTCCGTCCATAGGCGGAAAAGGGGTAGGTGAGTTCCGACTCTATTCTGAACGTATCGCGCTGGCTAGTACGATGGGTTGAGTCGATAACCTCAAAAACGGCTTTAAACGTCGATGTGTTCCCGTTTTCATCTTCGTACCAACCCTGGATATCGCCATTTTTCATCCTGTGACCAATCAGTGTTTTGGCACCAGCCGAGAAAGGAATCCAAAACAAAACCCGGTCCAGTTCCTCCTGCAGGGTTCCCTGAATCCGGGAAGAATCTGGCGCCACCAGCGTCAACTTTTCGCCTTTTGTATCGACCGACATTTGGTAACGCATTCCTTCAATGGACAATTGAAAGGTTTGGAGGGCCAGCGAAGAAGGTGGATCCTGAATGACGTGGGGTTGTCCCTGGATCCAATTTTCCAGTAGGATTGCATTTTTATCAAAAACGGGTTTATCGGTAATCAGGAAATTGGCGAGGTAACCCTCTTTTAATTGTCCCAGTCGAGCCGATTCGCCGAGCCATTCAGCGGGACGGATGGTCAATGCACGCAAGGCTTCGTCCTCTGGCAGCCCGTATCCGATGGCTTTCCGGACGTGCTTGAGGAATAGCTTTTTATCCTCCAGTAAGTCGCTTGTGATGGCGAATGGGATGTCATGTTCAGCCAGTACAGCCAGGTTTTTCGGGGCCCATTCCCAGTGTTTCATTTGTTCCAGCGTTACGATATCCGCATCGAGCGGATCTTCCACATCGTAGGGAGAGGGGAAATTAACCGGTACGATAAGAGGCAGCCGGGTTTTGGCAATTTCGTCGGCTCGTTGGTACTCATCTCCAGCTCCCCGAATGATGTATAATTTGTTGAATTCCTGAGCGATCCGGGCGGCCCGCAGTACCTCCAATTTGTCCGTGACCTCAAAGATCTGAGGCAAATCCCGCAGTCTTCGCCAGGAGGCCAGAGAAAGATTTGTCATTTCCTGGTGTCCAAGTAATTGATACCATTCCGTATCCAAATAAAATTGTCGGATCAGAGCGATGATTCCCGTTTGTGATGTCGGCGTGGACTGATGAGATTGAGCCCTGGAAAAAGCCAAATGGCTGCTCGCTCTTGCGTTCAGGATGGATTTGTGAGGAGAATGCCCGAGCAGGGTGGTCAATACCCCCGATCCCCGGATAATGCCATTTTTGCGATGGCTTAGAACTGTGCCAAATCCCATTTGACGAAACTCCCCGGCCGACTTTTCATCGTGGTCGAATTCCGAACTGGCTTCGTATTCAGGGATGATCGATTCATTCCATGCAAAAGCACCTTTCTTCCCGGAGGTGAAAACCTGTTTGTCAGGTCGGGGTCCAGCCAGCCTGGCTTCCGGGATGCCGTATGTGGTGCTCAGATCGATAAACGATGGGTATATATGTTTTCCCCGTACATCTTTGAAAATGGCTCCTTCGGGCCGATCTAAATTTTGACCGACGGCCAGGATATTGCCATCCCGTATGATCATGGATCCGTTTTCGATGGTTTCATCCGGATTGAGGTGGATCGTGGCGCCATCCAGGAAATAATAATGTTCCCGGTAATCGGGAGCCCCGTTGACCGGAAAAACTTCCTGTGAAATGGAGCACAATGGAACCAATAGCATGATGAGTAAGGCGATTGGGTGGAACGTCATATGGTATATTTTTGATGTTTGGGTAGGATGAAAGTAAGCATTTTTTGGAAAAAAGTAGGGATGAATGGTTTCCACGACTGTAGGATGGCGTGGGAACAAGATGTGTAGCAATGAATAAAAACCAAGTAAGGTTTGTTTTAATATACAAATAATAAGTCCAAATCCGTATGATCTACAAACAGCTTGTGTTAAGTTCTTAATATAGTGACTATAATGGAATTAATTTATCGAATAAAAAATTTTATGTTAAAATTTTTGGGAAAGTAAAAATTAACCCTTAATATGAACCTGACTTTTTTTCACCCATGGGTCTACTCTTAAGAGGTAAGTGGTATTAAGTCCTAATGGAGGCTTTTGGCGGCATAAAAATGATTTGCTGTCAAATACCCGTACGGCTGAGTTTAATCAACTGATGAAAGTGATATGCCGGATGGTAATGTCTTCTTATTTATAACTTTTTAAATTTTAAAACAATGAATTTTTCAAATTTTAATTTTACCCCCCCCCCTCAAGATTCGGAATAAAATATTTTTCTCCTTCTGGAAATACACATTGGCTGTGATGATGATTTGTTATCTATATTCCTGTGAAAAGGGCAATCCGATACATCCTGAACAAGAAAGGATAGCTATGTCGGGAGGCAAGATCTTCACCGAAATGACCCCGGAAGAGAAACAAGTCTACGTGGAGTCTCTGAACTTCCGGGAAGGGGAATCCAATTACATCAAAACCTGGATAGACAGTTCGGCCCATGCGCCGGGTGTTCGTCAGAATCGACTCGCCCTGAGATCGTCTTACAACTGTGGCATTAATGTGGAATTATCGATCTATGGACCTGCTGACACAGCGCGCGTCACCGTTTATGAAGCCAATACATCGACGGTGGTACACGGTCCGGTGCTGATGGTAGATAATGATGATTTCAATATGACGATCAACGGCGCCAGGGACTACGACTTTGAGTTGGAACCGATCGACAATCCTACCTCAAGTACCGGAGGCAGCCTGACCATCGATCCGGATTGGGGCAGCAAATCCATTTATTTTTTTCATGGGCCTGGAATTGAGTTATACGAGGATTATCATTTTGAGTGCCCGGCCCCCTCACCGGATGGTAAGTGTGATGCGGAGGTCGCCATTGAAAAGTATGGAGGAGATGCGACTTCGTATTATGTAGAATTTGATGATGGTTCTCCCAATCCTCCAGGAGTAACTGTTTCCGGTGTTTGGAACGATTTTAAGTCGATTGAAATCGATGAGACGAAGACCTACGATATCATAATCACGCCCCAGCCTCCCAGTGTGGTTTACGAGGATTACCGGGTCAATATCGTACGTCCCGATCAGATCTCACACTTTTACTATATGTTTCATCTCGGGAATACAACCGGGAATATCAATGATTTCAATTATTTGGAGTGTCCATATTGAAATTTTAATTGAATGAGGAGTTAGAAGCACACGGTGCAATAATCCGTGTGCTTCTATTTTTCCTTATTTCAAAATATCAGTCATATGCATTTCCGGTTGATCAGATTTTACCTGGGGTTGTTTGGTATATTAGTTTTGCATCCACTGAATGGTCAGGAAATATATAAAATCATAAGAGGTACTTTGTTGCATAAGCTAGATATACAAAGCTGTGTATACGAAGAAATTTATGATTTTTATGATTTCAATATACAACATAATTCAAGTACTTATGATATAAGTTTTCACCCGGATGGTATGCTCTACCTTTCAGGAACTCGGCATATTATTGTGTTCAATGTTGGTCAAAAGCGGATAGAGAGCGTTGTGCCATTAACTATGTTTGATATGAATAGTTTTGGCCTGAATTTTTTGACCATCAATGAAGAAGGGGAGATACTTTGGAGCAATCATCAGATCAGACCCCATCATATTTTGAGGCAGATTGATCTCCGGCATTTGACAACTGTTTCCGTACCGGAGGAGGCAATCATCAAAGGTAGAAACGGCTTTCCCGGCATCGATGGTCAGCTTCCGAATGGGAATTACCTGGTATGGGGTGGAGCTTTTGGTGATAGCCGGGAAAACAATATAGCGGTTTGGAATGCGGTAAGAGATGAAGCCGAATATATAGAATATGACTATCCGGAAAGGGTGAGAATTACAGATTCCCATATTTATTTCCCGCCCTGTGGCCCCTTGCAGTTATTGGGCCTTGGTGATGTAGATACTGGGTTTAAGTCCAAGATGATGGTCGATGTAGATGCTCGAAC
>CALGAA010000193.1 GCA_937952445.1 uncultured Bacteroidota bacterium
ATTTTGAGATTGCCGATGACCTTGATATCGTATCCGGGGCTGGAGTACGATTCGATCAGTGAAATTTTCCTTTGGGATTGAAAATCGTCGCTGTGGAGTAATTTCAAATTGCTCTTATGGAGTCCAAAGGAAATGCCAAAATAATAGTTCTTGTGCTGTTTGTTTCGGTAGTTGTGGAGGCCGTCCCGAGACTGGCTCATGGCAAGTGTTCCTCCCAGGATAAAGCAAAAGACAAAGATTATTTCTTTCCTGAATATATTTGACATATACCTAACGTGAGTTCTGTAGAATGAACGTCATTAAAGCCAACTTCTTGCAATTTTGCGAGAAACTTTTCACCATCGGGGAAGGCCTGGACAGACTCGTATAGATACTGATAGGCTTTCGGATCACCAGATCGGATCCGTCCGATCAGGGGTAGGATATTCTGGAAATAAAAATTGTAGGCCTGTTTAATCGGAAAAATGCGGGGTTTTGAAAATTCCAGGATGTACACATATCCGCCCGGACGGGTTACGCGGTGCATTTCAGCCAATCCTTTTTCCAGGCTCTCAAAATTTCTGACACCAAAGGAAGCAGTGACCACATCATAAGAATTGTCCTCCATGCTCATATCTTCAGCATCTTCGACAAACAAGCTGATTCGTTCATTCAATTGTGCTTTCGCCACTTTTTTGGCGGCGATATCGAGCATTTTTTGAGAAATGTCCGTTCCGTCAATGGAAACCTGAGCATCTTTTTGGGCGAGGGTTATAGCCACATCGCCTGTACCGGTTGCGACATCCAGGACTTTTGTGGGATCATGAGAAATTATTTTATCGGTCAGCTTACGTCGCCAGGTGACATCGAACCGAGCTGAAAGCAGGCGGTTAAGAAAATCATAACCACCCGCAATGTTGTCAAACATCTTCCGGATTTGCTCTTTTTTCCCTCCTTCGTCTTCGTGGTATGGTTTGATTTTCTCTGAATTGTTGGTCTTCATAACGTGTGTTGCCTGGTTCGAGTGTTGCGGCAAAAATACATGAATTGTGGACAATTCAATTTGATATCCGCTACTAAATCCTATATAATTTTAATACATTTGCAGCGCTTTACAAAAATCTTAGATTGAAATAAATGTCAGAGCAAAACATTATCCCGATCAACATCGAGGAAGAAATGAAGTCGGCTTACATCGATTATTCGATGTCGGTCATTGTGTCCAGGGCCTTGCCGGACGTGCGAGATGGGTTAAAACCTGTCCACCGACGGATTTTATATGCGATGCAGGATTTGGGATTGGCTTACAATAAACCCCACCGGAAATCGGCCAGGGTCGTTGGAGAGGTACTCGGAAAATATCATCCGCATGGTGATTCTTCGGTATACGAAGCGATGGTGCGGATGGCTCAGGATTGGTCATTGCGTTATCCTTTGGTTGACGGTCAGGGTAACTTTGGTCACGTGGATGGTGACCGGGCCGCAGCAATGCGGTATACCGAAGCCCGGTTAGCCCGGTTAGCCGATGAACTCCTCGGAGATATTAAAAAAGACACCGTAGATTTTCAGTTCAATTTTGACGATTCCCTGCAGGAACCGGTGGTATTGCCCGCTGCTTTCCCCAACCTCCTGGTAAATGGAGCTTCAGGTATTGCGGTAGGGATGGCGACCAATATGCTGCCTCACAATATGTCTGAGGTGATCGATGGATGTGTCGCAACGATTCAGAACCCCGAGATAGATACAGAAGGGTTGATGGAGTATATAAAAGGCCCCGATTTTCCAACCGGTGGCATAATATACGGAGTCGAAGGTGTCAAAGAAGCATTTGAGACGGGTCGTGGACGGGTCGTTCTCAGGGCGAAATCTGAAATTATCGTTGACAACAATGGTCGTGAGACCATCATCATTACCGAAATTCCGTTCCAGGTCAATAAGAGCACCCTCCTCATCAAAATGAGTGAACTTAAAAGGGATGAAAAGGTACCTGGAATTTCGGAGATTAGGGATGAATCTGACCGGGAAGGCATTCGCATAGTTATCGAAGTAAAGCGGGACGCCATGGCACAGGTTGTCCTTAGTAAGCTATATAAATACAGTCAGCTCCAGACTTCATATGGGGTGAACAACGTAGCTTTAGTAAAAGGAAGACCACACACCCTTTCCCTTAAAGAATTGATTCAGGAATTCATAGAATTCCGGATTGAAGTTATCGTTCGGCGTACGCAGTTTGATTTGCGCAAAGCCGAAGAACGGGCACATATCGTCGAAGGTCTGATCATCGCGGTGGACAACATTGATGAGGTCATTCGCATTATTCGAGGTTCCAATACGGTCGATGAAGCCCGGGAGCGGTTGATAGAACGTTTCTCGTTCTCTGAAGCACAGGCCAAAGCCATTCTTGACCTACGGCTTCAGAAATTAACCGGCCTGGAGATTGATAAATTGCGGGCGGAATACGATGAATTAATGAAGAACATCGCGTATTATAAAGAAGTTCTGGCAAGTATTGATCTTCAAAAACAAATCATCGTCGATGAACTTTTGGCGTTAAAAGAACAGTACGGTGACGAGCGCAGAACCGAAATCCGATATGCCGATGGTGAAATCAGCATTGAAGATCTCATCCCCAATGAAGAAATGATCGTGTCGATATCTCATCTGGGATACATCAAACGAACGAAATCTGATGAATACAAAGTTCAGGGACGGGGAGGCAAAGGTTCTAAAGGATCCAGAACGCGTGATACGGATTTTGTAGAACATGTACTTGTCGCAGACGCCCACAATTATCTGTTGTTGTTCACAGAACAAGGCAGGTGCTACTGGCTCCGGGTATTTGAAATTCCAGAAGCCAGCCGGAATGCGACAGGACGGGTTATCCAGAATATCCTTCAAATTCCCAAGGATGACAGCGTGAAGGCGTATATTATTGTCGATGACCTCACGGATGAGGAATTTCTCGAAAATCACTATATTGTGTTTAGTACCCAAAAGGGGATGATCAAAAAGACGTCTTTAAAAGATTATTCACGCCCCAGGGTAACCGGAATTAATGCCATCACCATCAATGAGGGAGATCAATTGATCGAGGCTAAATTGACCAATGGCACCAACGAAATACTGCTCGCCAATCGCAATGGTCGGGCGATTCGGTTCAATGAACGCACCGTTCGGTCGATGGGTCGAAATGCAGCAGGTGTTCGTGGAATCCGATTGGACGATGATGACGACAAAGTGGTCGGAATGGTTTGCATCGATGAATCGGAGACTGATACAACAATCCTGGTTGTTTCAGAAAAAGGGAACGGAAAACGTAGCCCATTAGAAGAGTACAGAATTACGAACAGAGGGGGTAAAGGGGTCAAAACGATGAACATTAACGAGAAGACCGGACCATTGATCGGAATCAAAGGAGTCAATGATGATGATCATCTCGTTATTACGAACAAGTCAGGATTGACCATCCGGATGGATATTTCCAAAATTCGGGTCATGGGCCGTGCTACGCAAGGTGTACGATTGATTTCACTCAATCAGAACGACGCCATCGCTGATATCACCGTAATTAAAGGTGGAACGGAAGGGGATGATGACATCGAGGAAGCGCTCCCAATGGACGAAGAAGAATGATTTTTAACATTCGGGTAGAAATATCTTAACACATATAAAATAATTATTGTTATATTTCATTAGTCTAATAGATGAATTTACACACAAATAGTACATACCAATGAGAAAAGTTATAATCATTGCTTTATTAGCAATTTTCGGAACTGCCACTCTATCCGCTCAGGATAACCCCAAGCGTACCTTTCGACAGGCCAAAAGGAGTTTGAGCGCATTCGAACTGGATAATTCCAAAGTTGATGAATTGAATCAGGCTGTTGAACTTATCATGTATACGGCCAAGGATGAGAAAATGAAAACAGATCCTGAGGTCTGGAATGTAATGGGAGATATCTATAGTGCATATCTGGAGCTGGATTACAAAAACAGCCTGATGGATGAAAATTACAAACCGCAATATCTTCAGGAAGCCAATAAAGCCTACATGGCCTACAAAAAAGGGTATGAAGTCGCTGAGAAATCAAGGGATCAGGATGATGCACTTGCCGGCATGGCTGGTTTGATACAATCCATGAGCAATTCCGGTATTACCGTGTTACAAGCTGGTGACCAAATGGGCGCCTACAACATTTTCCGAAATGTGCTCGACATCCACGAATTGCTGCAGGAGCATGAAAAGGATAGTCCACTCAACGACCCGGAAGCTATGAACAATCAGCTTTTTTTAGCCGGATATGCGGCGTTGTTAGCTGAACAGTATGAATTAGCCAAACCTTATTATGAGCAATTGAAGGCGAATGATTATGATGATCCGAGTTTGTACGAAGGATTGTTTAAGATCAAATCACAGGAAGACCCGGAGGGCGCAGAAGCCATCCTGTCTGAAGGACGGGAGAAATACCCGGATGATTTGTCTTTGTTGTATGCTGAAATCAACGCTGCCTTAAAAAACAATGAAATCGCTTCTCTTGAAAGCAAATTAAAAGAGGCCATCAATAAAGACCCCAATAACGTGTCTTTGTATACGACTACAGGTTCAGTATATGACCGATTGTTTCAGGAAATGATGGACGCGGATACCGTCAAAGCCAATATGTATTTTGATAGCGCCAAGGTATATTTTGAAAAAGCTTTGGAACTTAATCCGGACAATGTCGATGCAATTTACAGTATCGGAGCTTTGTATTACAATAAGGCTGCTCAGGGTACGCAAGAACTTCAAGCCCTTGCAGATGACCTTACCGCTGCCGGTATGAAAAAATACGACGCTAAGAAATTGGAAGTAGATCAAATATTTGACAAAGCACTTCCATATTTTCAGAAAGCTGAACGGGTGAATCCAAGTGATCGTAACACCTTGATTGCATTGAAGGAAATATATGCGCGTAAAAACAAAATGGATATAGCCGATGAATTTACACGAAGATTGGAAACGGTCGAATCGGGAGGTACAGTGAATTCATCGTATTTTGAACAAAACCAATAAAACCGTACTTTTCATTAAGATTTTTTACAAAAAGCCACGAGCAATCGTGGCTTTTTGTATTTTGAGGAGCAAATCGATGATTTGTTAATAATATGACTGCGTCCCAATTCAGAAATATTGACCGATGGTTCCTCAAGCTGGGTGAAATAGCCAGCCTTTTCACAATCGTGCTGGTTTTTATCATCCTAATCGATGTAATCTTAAGGTATTTATTTTCCACTTCTGCCATTTGGTTAACTGAGTTGGAATGGCACATTTTCTCCATCATATTTCTCTTTGGTACCATCTATACGCTGCAATACGATGATCATGTCCGGGTTGATGTGTGGTACACCTCAATGTCGGTTCGTCAACAATTGTGGGTAAACCTGCTGGGAACTATATTCTTTTTGTTACCATGGTGTATAGTTGTCATAAATACCTCCTTTCACTACGCTCTTCATTCCTGGGAAATGAACGAGGTAAGTGCCGACCCCGGGGGATTGGGTTATCGATACGTGATCAAATTTGCCATAACAGCATCATTCGGCTTACTCTTCTTATACGCATTCTTTTTTGCAGCGAAATGCATCGCCAGATTGTCCAACCCGGACATTGAATTGTTTATCCAAAAACAGCAGGATTAAATGGAATGGATTGCGTTATTGATGGTCGTCCTTGTATTTGTATTTTTAGCATTTGGATTTCCGGTAGCATTTACACTCGCAGGTGTTGGAACGATTACAGGGATACTCACCCTGGGACCTGAGTTTTTCAATTTTTTACCGTCACGAATAATGGGTGTAATGAGCAATTACGTATTGATTGCCGTTCCCCTGTTTATCTTTATGGGTATTATGCTTGAAAAATCGGGCATAGCAGCCACGCTATTGAAAACTATGGCTCAGGTTTTTGGTAAAATGAATGGAGGGTTAGGCGTCAGTGTCATTATTGTAGGTACATTGTTGGCGGCTTCCACCGGTATCGTGGGAGCGACTGTGGTAACGATGGGCCTGATCAGTCTGCCTACCATGCTTCAATCCCAATATAACATATCACTTGCAACCGGAATAATTGCATCTTCAGGGACTCTGGGGCAAATAATACCTCCTTCAATTGTGTTGATTTTAATCGGTACAGTACTGAATGTTCCAGTGGGAAATTTATTCTTGGGGGCTATTGTTCCCGGATTAATGATCGTTGGTTTTTATATTTTGTACGTCCTGGTGCTCGCCAAAATAAAACCGGATTTGGCTCCATCTGTGGAACGCATTGATAGCGAGCCGGTGTCAGCCAAAACTATATTGATAGCGCTAGTCATGCCGCTGTTTTTAATCGTAGCAGTTTTGGGGTCTATTTTCGCGGGGATAGCATCACCCACTGAAGCTGCAGCTGTTGGGGCGTTTGGATCCATACTTATGACCGCAATAGTTGGTCGATTTAATTGGTCGAGGCTGATTCAGGTTGGTCGCCAAACCACTCGGTTGACGACGATGGTATTTTTTATTTTAATTGGTGCTACGACATTTTCGTTGGTTTTTCGGGGTCTACATGGAGATGATTTGGTCCTGGATCTGATTCAATCAACCCAGTTGTCCCCAACTAATCTCATGATTTTAATTCTCGGAATCGTCTTCTTACTGGGATTCTTTATAGATTTTGTTGAGATCATTTTTATCGTCGTACCCATCATTCTGCCCATTTTGCAATCCTACAATATTGATCTATTGTGGGTTGGAATTTTACTTGGGCTAGTTCTTCAAACTTCTTTTCTGACACCGCCCTTTGGTTTTTCCCTTTTTTACCTGAAGGGAGTAGTCCCACCGGAAGTTCAAACAAAGGACCTGTACAAGGGAATAATTCCTTTTGTGCTCATACAACTTATCGTGTTGTCAATCTTGTTTTTGATTCCGGACCTTTCCCGGATTTTCATTCCGTAATGGTGACGATAATTTGACGGACGCGCGGATCAACTTTTAGAAGACTGCTATTGTCACTCGATATTATTTTATCGCCAATCAGGAAAGGGTAGATGGAAATATCCCCGTTATAATCAAATGCCAGTGTTAGATGAGGGCTGAGTGTCCCGCCCTGCCAGTTTAGTGTCTTACCGGCGTAGTCCCATTGGAAACCAGTTAAATTAAAAGGAGAACCATTGATTCGCGTAACCTCTTTGATCGGTTGTCCAATATATATCCCGCTCGAAGTTTGCCATTGACCGCCTGGTTTGGAAATGGTGATTTGTCGTATGGTTTCGAAATCCTCGTTTTGCCAGTAAATCATCAATTCATTATTGGTATTGGGGAAAATAATGGTTCCCTGTACCGATTCACCTTCCCCGACATGAAGTTTTTCTTTGATCACAGCATCCGCTCCAAGTTGCCTGATTAACGATTCGTGTGTGGACTGTCGATTGATGACCCCAGCCCTAACTCCGGGTTCAATTATAAAATCATTGATTCCTTCTATTGACCGCGGATCAGACGATTCCAAAATTTCGATGCCACCGCCGTACACCCAACCAGTATCTCCGTTGAAAATGATTTCGTACCAATAATAGGGTAAAGTTTCACCCCTGATCGGTATGGATTCTGGCGAATCGGACTGATTACCTGTTAACCGAACAAATTGGTTCCGTCCTATTTGGGTTATTTCCTGGCTTTCCAGGCCATAGGCGTCCCGCATCCTTAAATTGTCGACAATAACTTTTCCGTAATAGGTTTCCTGCTCCAAATCTTCTTCATTGTCGAGCACATCCGTGGAATCATTTGAACTTATCAACTGGCAATTCGAGAACGTGAATAAAATATAAAGTATGGTAAATACTATCAGCGCTTCCCTTTTCATGTAGTATATTTGAACTGTCTTTCCAATAGATGCGTAAATGTCTTAATATTTTTTGACATTCGGAACGACGAACTGTATGATAAACATTTTTTGACTTTTGAATGAATTTACGTATGATGCTCGATGAATACCAGGGAATTAGTGATACCGAATTTGAACAACTAAAAGATGCGATTGCGGCGATTACGATCCTGATCTCAAGTGCCGATGGAACAATAAACGAACATGAAACCGATTGGGCGATCAAGGTGACCAAAATAAGATCATACAATCTGCCACGTCGATTGGCCACTTTTTACAAACAAGTTGGTGAAACTTTTCAGGAGGATTTGGATCAATTAAAAGCAGAATTTAAAAACAACCCGGAGGAAACGGTTGAAAACTTAAAATTCAGACTCGCAACACTTAACGATGTGTTTGCAAAACTCAAGGATCGGCAAATTGCCTACGAGCTTTATCTGAGTTTCCGGAGTTTTGCACGCCATGTTGCACGGTCTACTGGTGGTTTTCTCGGGTGGGGAGCTATCGGACCTAAGGAAGACGAATTGATCGGATTGACTATGATACATCCTGTTCCTCCCCCAATTCGCGATAATTAATTTTACAAGATGTAAATGACGTGTAATTAACTGAATCACAGGGTTTAGGGTAGCCCCGAAGATCTAATTGATATATGTTAATTTTAGCCTAAAGGCGATTCGGTAAATAACAAAGAACATATTTCATTCCTTATATATGAATATATGGAGTGGTCAATGAAAAAATTGAAAGTTATATTATCCATCGTATTTATTTTTTTTCAATTGACACGTGGAATTGGCCAAATCGATTATACTCTCTATCAGGAAATTCTACACCACCATGTTTCGCCGGAAGGAATTGTTGATTATGAAGCGATCAAATCTCATCGGCACCATGATTTTTCTCAAATTATCGATCAATTTTCCAAAACGGATCCAACCGCGCTCGATACGGACGCAGAACTGGCATTTTGGATCAATGCATACAATGCGTATACGATAAAATTAATTATTGATCATTGGCCAGTTTCTTCGATCCGTGATATAGGGGATGGAAATCCCTGGGCAACGGAATGGATCAGCATCTTGGGTCAAAAACTCTCCCTCGACCAAATCGAACATGAGATTATCCGGAAAAATTTTAATGAACCCAGAATACATTTTGCCGTAAACTGTGCTGCAATGGGTTGTCCTCCATTACTCAATGAACCTTTCATAGCTCCATTATTGGAACGGCAGTTGGCTGATCAGACCCATAAATTTATAAACAACAAAAAATACAATCAGATTTCATCAAAATCTGTAGTTCTATCGCCGATTTTTGAGTGGTACAATGAGGATTTTGGTGATTTAATCGAATTTTTGAATAAATATTCGGATTTACCGATTGATTCAGATGCCTCCATTCGTTATATGACTTACGACTGGAGCTTAAACAATTGACTATTAACCTAAACAAATCTATAGTTATGAAAAAGATCATTTTAAGCATTAGCCTTTTACTCGCGCTCGGAATAAGTGCACAGGCGCAATCAGATTTTATAATTCGAGCTGGAATTCATTCGGTTCTCAACCCTGAAACCGAAATCAACACAGCGAATGTTAAGGGAGGAAAAGTTGGTTGGAACCTTGGTGCAGATCTCCGCTTAGGAAACTTTTTATACCTCCAGCCAGGAGTCCATTTTTATTCTTCTTCACTTTCAGTAGAAGCTGGAAGCTCGACCGTTGATGACTTCAAGAATTCTACACGGATTCAGAGCTTGAAGATTCCCATTATGGTTGGACTGGCTCCATTAAGCAATGCGGGTGATAATTTTGACCTGGTCGTAGATGCTGGGGTGGTTCCATCATTCAATCTGGGATTTTCTGACGATGACAGTCTTTTTGACAAGGACGATTTGAACGATGTCAATTGGAGCGGTAGAGTAGGGGCCGGATTGGAATTTGGATTTTTTGCCGTCGGAGCGTATTACGAATTTGGCTTCAATAAAATATTTGAGGATGGGGATGAAAACTTTTCCATCATAGGAGCCACGGTTGGACTGAAATTCTAATTTTTAATTTTGAAAATAGAGATTAAATGGGCAACTTAGTTTGCCCATTTTTTATCCCTAAATCAAATTTATGGCATCAATTGTTTTTCTTGAAGTAGATACCATAACCACTGGTGATATTGACATCGCAGAATATGGGGTTTTGAAAGATTCCATATTGCTCAATTCCACGGATTCGGATAAGGTGTTTGACCTATACTCTGACGTTGAGGTACTGATCATCAATAAAACGGAAATCAACAGTTCCGTGTTAAAGGATCTTCCCAATCTTAAATTTATCCAGATTATGGCCACCGGCTATGATAATGTCGATCTGGATGCCTGCCGGGAACGGGGAGTCACGGTAAGCAATATAGAGGGATATAGCACATATAGTGTGGCTCAGCAGGTATTTGCTTTGATATTGACTTTGACCAATAAAGTGAACTACCACTGGCAAATGGCACGCGATGGAATCTGGTCCAATGAACCTAAATTTACCTTTTATACACCCGGCATTCCTGAACTAAAAGGGAAGGTCCTTGGCATCATAGGAATGGGTGATATCGGTACTGCGGTAGCCAGGGTAGGACAGGCCTTCGGTATGGAAATCATTACGTACACCCGAAGTCCGGAAAAAATCCAGGATCATACCATTCGATTCGTCCATTTAGAAGATTTAGCCAGCAATTCCGACATTGTAAGTTTGCATCTTCCTCTGACCCAGGATACCCATCAATTGATTAATCAGGAATTTTTATCCCGGATGAAAAATGACGCCATTTTGATCAATACAGCGCGTGGCGGACTTATAGATGAACAGGCGCTCTTCGAAGTGTTGACCGTCAAAGGAATCAAAGGAGCAGGCCTGGATGTGTTGAGTCAGGAACCTCCGCCAGTTGATCATCCCTTGCTTTCACTGCCCAATTGCATCACAACCAGCCACATGGCCTGGGCTACCCTTGATGCCCGAAAGCGTTTGATGGATCAGGCGCAAATTAATATTGAATCCTATCTCAATGAAGGAAGAGTAAATCAATCTCTGACCTAACCGGGATATTCTAAGGTATATACTTAATGTTTTGCTGTATATCGCGTGGAAAAATCTTGCGAAACCGCAGAGTAAGGAGTATGCAGTTATATACAATAGAATATAAGAAAATGGTGATCCGTGATCCGATCAATTTTTCAAAAGATATCCACTCGATGGCGAAGGAACTTTCCTCATCTGTTATGAATCGAGGATGCTTGAAAATTGGGATTGATATTTTCGGTTCAATTCGTGATTTGGGCCTAAAAAATTTCGAAATGCCAACAATGCTGATTTTGGAAAATCATCGGATTGACCTGAATTGATCAGATTTGCCTGGAGCAAAAACTGATAGGTGGATTCAAAATTTCGTCTATTGAGAGAATTTTTGGCTGCCCAAAGCTTTTTGTTTACGGGGTCGGATGAGAACTCTACTTCCATCAAAGCGTACAAACTTTGGATAAACAGGCGATCTTCAAATTGATCTGATTCATCCGGAATTTGAGATAGATAATGCTTACTTTTTTCAGAATCGATAAAAAAGTAATGTTTTGCCAACGTCAGGTCATATACGTTTTTGCGAGTGGATTTCACCCCATCTTTTTCCAGATCCTGAACATACTCTTCATTGATCGCTTCTGGAAAATGGCTGTGCCGAAGTATCCCGGGAAGAAGAATTGCATTTTTGAGAAATAACTCTATCTCATGCTCTGGTAACGGGTCTGAAAATTCGTCAATCGGAAAGCCACTTACAAAGACTTTGGTATGAGGAACGCCCATGACCTGATGCTGCAATGCTAAATCAGTATATTGATCGACATCTAATCCTACAAATTTTACCAGATATTGATTGGTTGATTCGATTCGTTCCAGTGTTGAGGTCAATCCGTGACATGGACCACACCAAGGGGCCCAAAACTGAACCACAACGGGGTAGTCGTATGATGCTTTAATTACCTGCTCATAAAATTGATCTGCAGTAAGTTGTTCCAATTGTATTACTCTTTTAAAATGTGCCGGGATATGACTATTTTCTGTATTTCGCTCGTGCCTTCTCCAATGGTGCACAACTTCGAATCCCGGTAAAATTTCTCGACAGGATATTCTTTGGTATACCCATTTCCTCCAAATATCTGAATCGCATCCGTAGAGATTCGGACGCAAGCTTCGGATGCATAATATTTGGCCATGGCTGCTTCCATGGTCATCGGTTCATTATTGTTTTTCATTTCGGAAGCTTGTCTGGTCAACAGTTCCGCTGCTCTTATTTCCGTAGCCATATCAGCCAACTTGAAACTAATGGCTTGAAAGTTACTGATCGGCTGACCGAATTGCTCCCGTTCTTTGGAATATGCCAGGGCAGCTTCGTAGGCCCCCTCAGCAATGCCCAGGCTCAAAGCCGCGATGGAGATCCGACCACCATCCAAAATTTGCATTGCCTGGTGGAATCCCCGGCCTTCTTCCCCCAGCAAATTTGAGGCAGGAATGCGGCATTGGTCAAAAATCATTTCGGCTGTTTCCGAAGCCCTCATTCCCAGTTTATTCTCCTTTTTACCAGATAAGAACCCTTTCCGTCCTCGTTCTACAATAAAGGCACTCATGCCATTGCTGTCCAGAGCTTCACCGGT
This sequence comes from uncultured Bacteroidota bacterium, assembly GCA_937952445.1. Lineage (GTDB taxonomy): Bacteria > Bacteroidota > Bacteroidia > Chitinophagales > Saprospiraceae > Membranihabitans. Next base: position 12,573 of record CALGAA010000193.1, read on the forward strand.
CCTGGCAATTACCACAGCTATTTCGCCACTTTGTCCGTGGGTGATCCAATTTTTAGTCCCATTGAGGATGTAATCATCTCCGTCACGGACAGCCGTACATTTCATGCGCATGGCATCGCTCCCTGTCGTAGGTTCCGTCAATCCCCATGCCCCGATCCATTCTCCCGATGCGAGTTTGGGTAAATATTTTGATTTTTGTTCCTCGTTTCCAAATTCCAGGATGTGATTCGTACAGAGTGAATTGTGAGCTGCATAAGACAATCCAACGGAAGGATCGATTTTGGAAATTTCGCGGATTATGGCCACGTATTCATGGTAGCCCAGACCAGCCCCTCCGTACTCGGGCGGAACAAGTACACCCATCATACCCAGATCGCCTAACTTGTGAAATACCTCCCGTGGAAAATGTTGCGCTTCGTCCCATTCCATCACATAGGGCGTGATGTGTTCTGCACAAAAACCAGCGACACTTTCCCGAATTAATTGAATATCTTCTACCTTTTGAATGTCTTCCATTTTCTATTGTTGATTAGATCGTTTCCACCAACGAGCTAATTGTTCTCGTATTTTGTTTTCCGCCGGGTTGTTTTGCGGTGTATAAAATTTTACATTTTTCAGATCCTCGGGCAAATAAGATTGCAAGGTAAAATTACCTTCAAAATCATGGGGATATTTGTACCCCACACCATGCCCCATTTCGCGCATCAATTTGGTAGGCGCATTTCGCAGGTGCAAAGGTACAACTTGTGAATTAGAAATTTTTACTTTCTCCAATGCTTTGTCGATCGCCAGGTACGCCGAATTGCTTTTCGGCGATGTAGCCAGATATATCGCTGTCTGAGCGAGGGGTATTCGGGCTTCCGGCATCCCGATGTGGTGCACGGCCTGGAAGCAATTATTTGCCAAGAGTAGCGCATTGGGATTAGCCAGCCCGATATCTTCTGCTGCTAAAATAATCATCCGCCTGGCGAGGTAAAGCGGATCTTCGCCGCCAGCCAGAATAGAAGCCATCCAATAGAGTGCAGCATCCGGATCTCCGCCCCGGACTGACTTGATGAAGGCCGAAATAAAATCGTAGTGCTGGTCCCCTTTTTTATCGTAGTTGATCGGGTTGACCCGTGCAGTTTCCCGGATAATTTCTTCTGTCAAATTTAATTCTGACCGTTCACCGGCTTGATGGATAACCTGTTCGAGCAGGTTAAGGGTTCGTCGGGCATCCCCACCACCGTATTTGATGAGAGTTTCATAATCAAGACTTTTAATGTCCAGGTTTTTTAATTGAACATCTTCCTCAAGAGCACGGTCTATTATCGATTTCAATTCATTGAATGACAACGAGTTCATGCGATAAACCTGAAGTCTGGATAGAAGGGGAGCGATCACCTCAAAAGAAGGGTTCTCGGTGGTGGCTCCAATCAGCGTAATAATGCCCCTTTCGACGGCATTGAGGAGTGAATCCTGCTGGCTTTTACTAAAGCGATGAATTTCGTCGATAAACAACAAGGGAGATCCACTGTCCAAAATGCGGGATTTATCCGCTTTTTCAATAATTTCCCGAAGCTGTTTTACTCCCGAATCTACCGCAGATAGAGTAAAAAAAGGCCGATCCATAAGTTGGGCAATAATACCCGCTAACGTTGTTTTCCCAACCCCTGGAGGCCCCCACAGAATAAAAGATGGGATATAACCCTGGTTGATGTTTTTCCGGATAATTCCTGATTCACCCACCAGATGTTGTTGTCCATAAAACCCGTCCAGAGAATTTGGTCTGATTCGATCAGCTAATGGCCGCATAAAATGAAATTTCTATAATACTTTGACTATCAGAACAAATATGGATGGTCCAAAGTTTTATTATCGGTCAAAATTCATTTTCTGAAGCAGGTTGTACCTGATATAACCCGGTCGGTCGGTTGTGATACCATCAATTCCAATCCCGATCAGCCGATGAACTTCCTCCATATCATTAACTGTCCACGTCAGGATGCCCAATCCATCCTTATGGGCCTGCTCGACCATATCCCGGTCGATTATGCTATAATGCAAATTGATGCCATCAAGCCCGGCTTTGATCACATCGTCCCACCGCTGTAAAACATCGTTTTTCCTGGATGAAAGCCAGAAGCAGGGGAGGTCAGGAAATGCATTTTTCAAACCCGTAATGACATCCCAGCCAAACGAGATAAAAATAACCTGGGAACGGGTGGGGTGATCACGAAGTAATTCTTCAAGGAGGGGAATTATCTCCGGCCCCGATTTGACCTCTACGACCAGCTGTTTGTATCGGGGGACCACATCCAGCGCTTCTGAAAGCAAAGGAATTTTGATGCCTTCGAATTTCGGATCTTTCCATTTCCCCGCGTCAAGGCTCGTCAATACCTCTGAATCGGTGGACGTCACAGAGTAATCCTCTCCTGTCGTCCGCTTTGTTGATTTATCGTGCAGAAGCACAATCTTTCCGTCTGCTGTAGGATATACATCGATCTCTACGGCATCTGCTCCTTCTTCCCACGCCCGGACCGCAGCAGGTACAGTATTTTCAGGCATGGTATACGAAGATCCCCTATGCCCGATAATGATGGCATTTTGACCAATTCCGGTTGATGCAAGTAGTAGAAAACCAATGGTGATTAAAAGGCTGATATGGTCTGTCATTAATAGTTCTGTTTAATTCCGTAAATTGATGGCTAATGTAGTAAAATTTTAGATGGTGTTTTAGTTCAATTAGATATGGAAAAAAGGGGGTAGGGGAGATGTGAACTAATTCCCTTGAAGATTGGTTATATATATGTATGATGAACCATTCCACATCATCTCATTGTCCGTCCCTGAGACTTCGAATATCTTAAATTCATCAGAATTTTCGACGGATCATTCATTGAATGAGAAATTTTGGAGTATATTTTTTGACCGGCATCGGAGTGGCCGTTTATTTTAATCAATAAATAGTATGATACCAGTAGAAGAGAAACACGAATACATTGAAAAGGCGATTGAAATCGCAAAGTCCAAAGGTTTTAAAGATTTCAAAGCTAGCCTGGATGATTATGAAGCACCAAAATCCTTCACAAAAGTGTCTTCAGATAAAGAAGTGTTACCCGATTTTACTGCACGCCGTGGAGGTAAAAAGCATTATTTTGATATTGCACTCAAAACCGACAATATACAACCACTGATTACCAAATGGAAATTGTTGAGTCAACTGGCAGAGCTCAAAAACGGGAAACTCATCCTGTTCGCTCCCAGAGGGCATAAAGCGTTTGCAGAGCGTATAACCAGGCTCTATAAAGTAGATGCAGAAGTTGAGGCATTAAAATAATCCATCGATATTGTCCTTCAAATAGGATCCGTATTTACGGAGTAATAGCTCCGTCTCTGGTCCGTAGCTAAAAAGACACTCAAGAATGGTGTTCGCAGGGATAAACGTGAAATAATCCAGATCCATGGGTTCCATCAGCCTTGGTTGATCACGAAAGAATCGGGGAGTGATGCGATCACGTAAATCCAGGGTTTCGGGTAAATGGTAGGAATCGTACCTGGAGGTAAAAGATGGCAAGGGCAAACCTACCAGATCCACGATGTGTCCGAATATATGTGCATTCAAGTCGAAAAGAAATTCCCATTGTTGGCTCAGTATATGTTCGAAGCCGTGTATATAGTATTCGAAATAGGGGAGACTTCCAAATTCAGTCTGGAGTCGATGCCTCATCGGAGTAATCCAATCCTCATCGTAAGATATTTTTACGTCACGAATCGATTGTGAACGGTGTTTTCCTTTCTGCAGTGGTATGATAAGATATTGGAATCTTTGATTACCCGATGTCATACATTTGTTGCGAAAACTGCCTTTATTATAGTTTTCCCATTGCTCAATCATGTATCGATCTGCCCCCCCTATTAGGGCTAAATAAAAGGTAGAAGGCAGGAACTGGAGTTCCGATACCATGGTAAGACGCTCCCCGGTTTGGTTCGTTTTCATATCGAAGGTATGTGCCGCAGTGCACCAGTCACTATATTCGTGACGCATCTGATGGATTCTTTTTCGTCCCTTACTTTATCATCTAAAGAGTACCCATACATGAATCGGGTTGGCATTTCATTCCCTTTACCGGGCGAAATCAAACCATATGAAATGGGTATCTATTTTCATCGATGACCTTTTGCGCAATTTCCTTGCGAAGCTGGCTGACATTTTGCAAGGGATACGATGTAAATCGTTGGATGCCCATGCTAAAAGTCTTCAAAAGATCTCCAGAAGCTATAGTTGCTACGGAATCTGAAGCATTCTTTCGCATTCTGTGATTGACATCGTTAAGGAAAACCCGAAACATAGATTCATATAATCCCCGATCAGGTATGCCGACTTTTTCCATCTTGGAAATGCGCAAATACATCGCTTCGGCAAGATAAATATCCATGAGCATATCAGCGGCTGCTAACAGCAATTGTTGTTCATTTTCCAGATCAATTTCCCCGTCCATCTGCTTTTTCATTGCAGCACCGGTCACCATCAGAAATAATTTTTTATACTGCTGGATCGAGTTTAGTTCCACCCCCAGGTATCCCTCCGGTTGACGGGGGGTACTGAATGTGGCCAATTCTTTTTGAACCTTCCATGCGGGACCGGTCAGGTCAAATTCATTTTTTTGAGATTTACGGACTAACATATTGACACACAACAAGCGGTTAATTTCGTTGGTCCCTTCAAAGATCCGGTTGATCCGGGCATCCCGGTAAGCTCTGGAAACGGGAGTTTCTTCTGAGAATCCCATTCCGCCATAAATCTGAACTGCCTCATCAACCACAAAGTCGAGAATTTCGCTCCCCATTACTTTAAGAATGGCACATTCGATAGAATATTCTTCTGCTGCCAACAGTTTGGCCTCGGCATAAGGGATGCCAGACTCCATCAATTCCTGGGATTTGTGATCCAAAGAACTTGATAATCGATATAGTGCACTTTCACCGGCAAACGTCTGGATGCACTGGTCAGCTAATTTTTGTTGGATGGCCCCGAAAGATGAGATCGGAACATTAAACTGAATCCTGTCGTTGGCGTATTGCACCGAATAATCAACCAATTTTTTTGAACCCCCGATGCAGAGCATCCCAAGCTTAAGTCGACCGATATTGAGCACGGTAAAGGCAATCAGGTGGCCTTTCCCAATTTCTCCCAGTACATCATCCACGGGTACTTTGACATTTTCCAGAAAAACCATCCGAGTCGATGACCCGTGAATCCCCATTTTCTCTTCCTCTGCTCCCAGCGAAACGCCTTCCGCTTTCGCATCCACTATAAAAGTCGTAAATTTTTCATGGTCGATTTTGGCGAACACGATAAAAATATCAGCAAATCCACTATTGGAAATCCACATTTTTTGTCCGTTCAAAATGTAGTGTTTTCCATCCTCGGCCAATATTGCACTGGCTTTAGCCGAAAGAGCATCCGATCCCGACGTGGGCTCCGTCAGGCAATAGGCTGGTTTGAGTTCTCCGCTGATGATCCGGGTCAGATATTTTTGTTTCTGATCCTCTCGTCCATAAAATAATATCGGCAACATTCCGATTCCGGTGTGAACAGAGTGGCTGACGTTGAACGAATGCAATGGTCCCATCAATTCGTTGATGAGAATATCCGTGTTTGTACCCATCTCCATTCCGCCATACGCTTCGGGCATATGGATGCCCAAAAAGCCCATTTCACCCATTTTTTCGAGAATATCCACGGTGTGTTCAAAATGCCCCTGATCGATGGCTTCCAACTTCGGAACTATCTCAGAGTCAATAAAATCTGACAGGGAGTCGAGAATCATTTTCTGATCATCAGTCGCGTACTCCGGAAAGAATATATTTTCTGTATCTTCTTGATTTACAACGAATTCTCCTCCTTTTATGATTTTTGGTTTATTTATTGCTTCAGCCATATTTTTCTAATTGAACTAAGTTATGAATTTTGACTAAAAGTAGTAAAATTTGAACTAAAGTCAAATTTTGTTCATGAAATTTTCGGATGAAAATAAACCAAATAGAGCCTTCACTAAGCGTGTAGTGCTTTTTGACGTGCTGCGAGAACTTCGTCGGATTCGACATGGTTTGGATCAGGCAGGCAGCAATCCACCGGACATACCGCCGCGCACTGAGGTTCCTCATGAAATCCCACACATTCGGTGCATTTGTCATTTTCCCCCGCCGGCCCCGATGC
>CALGAA010000194.1 GCA_937952445.1 uncultured Bacteroidota bacterium
AACAGGCAAATCAATTTCCCCAGGCCAAAATGTCCGGCAATCGAAGCGGCTTCATGAGAAATGCCTTCCATTAGGTCCCCATCGCTGCAAAAGCAATAAGTATAATGGTCAATGATCTGATGGTTGTCGGTGTTGAATACCCCGGCCAGGTGTTTTTCAGCGATGGCCATGCCGACCGCGTTGGCAAAACCCTGACCCAACGGACCCGTCGTAGTTTCCACACCAGGCGTATGGTCGTATTCCGGATGCCCGGCTGTCATGCTTCCCCATTGTCTGAAATTTTTCAACTCCTCCATCGGAAGGTCGTAACCACACAGGTGGAGCACACTATATTGAAGCATCGATGCATGGCCGCAAGATAAAATGAAACGATCCCGGTTGAACCAACCCGGGTTGCGGGGATTGTGGTTCATGATTCGTTTGTACAACACATAAGCTGCCGGAGCCAGGGCCATTGGTGTACCCGGGTGTCCCGAATTGGCTTTCTGAACACCATCCATCGAAAGCGTTCGAATGGTGTTGATGGCTAAACTAGTTATTTGGTCCATTGAAAAGGTATTTTATTTTTTGAAATGCGATCTGATGTAGTTGGCAAATTTAAATGAAGTTTTGGTAAATCACTATTCTAACAAAAAAATTGTCAAATTCATAATACTCGCATTATTTTGAGTAAATTTGCGGAGATTCGAGGTCAAATGGAGTTGAACGAAGAATTTAAACGAGCAGAAGAGTTTGTTAATGAAACAAATACGTCGGTTTTTCTTACAGGTAAAGCTGGTACTGGGAAAACTACGTTTTTAAGGCACATCGTCGAATCGACACCCAAAGAATCCATTGTCGTAGCCCCCACCGGAGTTGCTGCCATACACGCCCGTGGATCAACCATCCACTCTACATTTGGCCTGCCCCTCAAGGGATTTATTCCGGTCAATGATCCGGTCGACCACAACATCGCGAACAATCCCCACAGTCTGGGCCGGCACCTGCGGTATCGGTCTGATAAGCGAAAATTGTTTACCGAAATGGAACTGTTGATCATTGATGAAATATCTATGGTTCGGGCAGATATCCTGGATGCGGTGGACTATGCGTTGCGCTATGTCCGGAAAAATGCCCTGCCTTTTGGTGGGGTTCAGATCCTCGCTATTGGGGATTTATTCCAACTTTCGCCTGTGGTTCCCCGGGAGGAATGGTATACGATGAGTCCGTATTACGCCAAGCCTTACTTTTTTGAATCTGCTGCCTGGAAAAATCTACAGGCTGTAACCCTTGAACTCAATAAAGTTTACCGGCAAAAAAACGAAGCCTTTTTGTCGATTCTCAACCGGATCCGCACGGGGGAAACCATACCCGAAGATATCGATATGCTCAATCAACGAATCATACCGAAATCTGAAGCCCCTGATATTCCGGATACCATTGTATTGACCACGCACAACGCCTCTGCAGATCGGATCAATATGCGACGGCTGGATAAACTTGAGGAGAAGAAGTATCAATTTTCTGCTTCGGTGAAAGGGAACTTTTCCGAATCCTCTTATCCGGTAGAATCATCGATAACGCTGGCGAAAGGGGCGCAGGTCATGTTCGTGCGGAATGATACCGAAGAAGGCCGGTATTTTAACGGAAAAATCGGAAAGGTGGTGGCTGTCGATGAAAAAACGGTCGTGGTTAAATGCGGGGAGGAATCACCGATTGAAGTAGAGCCGATCGAATGGGAAAATTTTACATATAAAGTCAACGACGATCAGGAAATAGAGCAGGAAAAGGTTGGCAGTTTTACACAATATCCGCTTCGGCTGGCCTGGGCCATCACCGTGCACAAAAGCCAGGGACTGACCTTTGATCGTATTGCACTGGATCTATCCCGGGCCTTTGCTCCCGGTCAGGTTTATGTGGCGTTGAGCCGATGCAGAACCCTCGAGGGATTGCATTTTCACTCACCCCTTTCTCTTCAGAATATCCTGGTCGACAGGACCATCGTGGATTTTTACCGCACAGCACGAAGTCAGAGCGATTTGGAGGCCATACTGGAAGCCGGACGTCGCCAGCATATGGTGGTGCAGCTCAAAAGGATTTTTAATTTCAAAAAACTGGACTATCCGCTTCAAAATTGGCTAAAAATGGTCGCTTCCAAAGAACTCGATACGGTTAATAAGATCCACCCGGTTCGGCTGAGTAATGAAATTCGGGAAAGCATTCACATCACGGAGAAATTTCACATAGAACTTGAAGCTCTGTTGCGCCATTATTTCCGTACGGGTGAAGATCAGGCTTTACGCATGAGATTGCACAAGGCTGTCGAGTATTTCTCCAATCGATTGATAAAAAATGTGATCGAACCCATCACGGAATATTACGATGAGATCAGATACTTTTCCGGGACAACCAGCCTCCAACGAAGTACACAAGATCTGTTGGAAACGTACTGGGCTTTCGTGGAGAAAATGACACGAAAGGAATTCAAAGGAGATAAAATTTATCAGGGTACTCCGGTTAAACGACCGCCGAAAGTGGAAAAGCTGGCCAAAAAGGCGAATAAGCGGAAAAAGGGGAGCACCTATGATATAACGTTTGAACTGTATTCGAAAGGGAAAACGATGAAGGAAATTGCTTTGATGAGGCGGCTAACCGAAGGAACCATATTCTCCCATTTTCTGAAGCTGTATAACCAGGGAAAACTGGATATCAACTTACTACTTGAGAAGGAGCGATTGGCCAATATCATCAGCCACTTTGATGGTGAGATCGAAACATCCACTCCCCTCAGTGAACTTAAATCCATGGTACCCTTTGACACCACATTCCAGGAAATTCGAGCGGCAAAAGCATATTATCTAAAGGAGAATTAAACTATTTTGATATTCTTTCGTTCCGTAAAATATTGGTAGTTTTGCTGCTATAAGCCGAAAGGTAAATAATTTTTATAACTAAAACAACAATATGTCTGTAGCAAAAAAAGGCGACAAAGTAAAGGTCCACTACACTGGTAAACTGACCGACGGTACTGTATTTGACTCTTCCAGAGATCGGGAACCATTGGAGTTTGAAGTGGGAGGTGGTCAGATGATTGCCGGGTTTGATAAAGCTGTGGATGGAATGAAAGTGGGGGAGTCAAAAGTGGCGAAATTTTCATGTGCCGAAGGATATGGAGAAAAAAATCAGGATATGGTATTTACCGTTCCCAAAGATCAATTACCTCCAGATCTGAAGCCGGAAGAAGGTCAACAACTCTCCATGCAGCATCCCAGTGGTCAGCAAATCCCGGTGACGGTGACCAAAGTGGAAGAAAGTGAGATTGAAATTGATGCAAATCATCCACTTGCGGGTAAAGATCTCGAATTTGATATCGAGTTGGTTGAGATCAATTAAAATTAAAAATATATGTATATTTGAAGGCTCCCACTCCAGGGAGCCTTTATTTTTTTGGAACCGGTATTTTATCATATGGAAGTAAAAGCCACCATCCATAATACGTTTCGATCAGCAGCGATCGTGCTGATGTTTTGGGCTTTTTCGATGGGTACAGCCAGTGGGCAGAGCGCTCAGTCCGGGGTAGCATCGTATTACCATGATAGTCTAGAAGGCAATCGTACAGCGAACGGCGAAATTTTTGACCAAAATCGTTTCACGGCTGCGCACAAAACCCTGCCATTTAATACCTGGGTGAAGCTCACAGATCAATCAGGGGAATCTGTCGTCGTGCGGGTCAACGACCGTTTACCGGCCAGATCTTCGCGAATGATCGATTTATCCACGTTGGCCGCCCGCCAGCTCGATATGATCCAGACTGGACTCAAACGCGTTTATTTACAGGAAATTTCCAGTCTGGAAGCGTGGAAATGGTTTTTTGAAAATGGATACCTGGCGTTATTCAAAGCTGATCTTGCGTTCCAATTCGTGAATTTTTAATCCGTTTGGGGCTTTTTTCGGTTATTTCCCCCTAATTTAAGTTCCTATAAGTGTCCTTGTAGATGTTACGTGTGAATAATAGAATTGGCTTTGTTACTTTTTTTGCTGAAAAAAAGTAACCAAAAAAGCAGCCCTCTGCAAAGGCGCCCCAGCTCGCGCACAAGCTTCAGCTCAAAAAATCCTGCTTCGACACCCCTTTATAACTTAGGTTGTTTGTATTAACCCCAGTACTTTTCCAGGCTTTGGTAACTCATATTAAATCTTGTTCGGTAAGATAAAGGGGTTAAGCCGCGACGGATTTTTTTCGCCCC
>CALGAA010000195.1 GCA_937952445.1 uncultured Bacteroidota bacterium
GTTTTACATTCGCTTTCATAAGTTAATCGCTTTTTAAGCGGTCAACCTATATCAGAGATGGACAGACATTCGTAATTCGTAATCCGTCATTCGTAATTACTTTACTCTTACCAGCCGCCGCCACCGCCGCCACCACCACCGCCGCCGGAGAATCCTCCTCCACCACTGCCACTGGAGGATTTGGGAGCAGCGTGCGATACAGAAGTTTGGAAATTAGAATGAAGGGTATTGATTTGGTGAATATTTCCCGCGTACCAAATTGGCGCATAGGTACCCTTCTCGATGGCTTCATCCAACACCTTCTTGAATTTTTTACCCCAGCGATTTTCTACCCCAAGCGCAATGGCGAAAGGAAGCATTTTTTCGAATAATTCCGGTGTCTGCTCCGGTGGAGTAAAATATTCCAGCATGGCTTTTTCCGATTTATCGAGGTACATTCGAAATCCCTTGATCGCTGATGTCGTCTGCTGCCCTTTTTCTGTGGGAGCAAAAATCAAATAATTATAATACCCGGCCAGAAATATGGTCAACCCACCAATGAACATTGCCCAAAATGCGGCACTGGGATAGTACCACAACTGGACATAGAACATAGTAAAAAAAACGGTACTGAACATCCAAACCGGAATGATGATCAACCATTTGTACCATTTATGAATATAAAAAGGAACCGTCACAGCAACGATCCCGGCCACAAGAAGCAAAAAGGTGATGATAGACGACACGATCCAGTGAGAAACCAGGGAATATAATCCCGCACTCAATGCAACCGTCGCAATTAAAGCCAACAGACCGGATCCCAAAGCAGCTTCCTTCCAATTGTGTTTGAAGTAATCCTGGATTCTCAACTTGACCCGCAAAGCAGCGTTGAAATCAGATTTCGCAGATTCATATCGTTTATAGGTCGAAGATTTTAGTTCAAACCAATCGGTACCAGGGGGCAACAACCGGTCGACAATGGCTCGTTCCTCAACTTCCAAATTCTCAGGATGACCAATCCGTTGGAAAGTAAACTGTCGCCTTTTATTTTCTATTCGGATTGCCCCCTTTATGGCCGCACTGACCAGGGCCGCACTTATGGCTTTGGTGCTGATTTTGCGATAATGTACATAACTCATTTCAGCCGGACTGAGTCCCTCTGGCGGATGCCAGTCAGGAACTACACTGACGGCGGGTGGATCCATACCTACCTCCTGCCACAACCGATAACCGTAAAATATAAAAATGATCAATCCTACGCCATACAAAAGCAGGTTAATCCACGAGAACGAATACACCGAGGCACTTAACTGCTCGACAAAGCCTTTGGGCCATGCCACGGCTACCGTAAAACCCTCTCCAGCCCTCAACCCCTGATCACTCCTGCTCACTACATCGTAATCCCCGGCTCCGGCACTGATCATACAGTTGGACGCCGTACTTCCCGGCCGGCCGGTATAACAAGATCCCTGAAGGTAGTCGGCGCCATCGGGCAATTTAATTTTCACTCCGAAATTGTGAATGGGAAAAGCCCAATCGGGTCCGATCACATTCCAATACAACTCATCATATTCCTCGAAATATCCGATTTGATTGGAAGATCGATAAGTCAGTTGGTAAGTATACACGCCGGGTTCCAGGATATGTGACTTATTCCCGATGTAAATGGTCAGATTTTCTTTAGTTTTCTCCGTATGATAATCTTCCGGCTGGCCATCGCGAAGGATCGTCAAAATCTTTATCGGGGCCGGTTCATTTCTCCCGGCTTCATCAGGTCGGATGGTTGGAATGGAGCGATAAATGCCCCTTTGAATCATATTCCCCTCAGCCCGGACCGTAATGTTTTCCGTAACTTCAATATCCGCATCGGTCAAAATGGTTATTTCAACCTGATAATCCAGGATGGCTTCCTGTCCGGTCAACCAGGAAGTAAAAAACAAAAGAACCGGAAAAATTAGATACCGCATGGGTCAAAATTTGACCTCAGGTGTGGCCCGTTCTCCAGGATTTTCCATTTCAAAGAATACACCATGTCGAAATCCACCCATATTGGCTATGATATTGGAAGGAAAAGACTCCACTGCAATGTTATTGTCCCGGACGGTAGCGTTGTAATACCGCCTTGCTTTTTCAATATCCCCCTCTATCGCTGAAAGCTGGGTTTGAAGCTCACGGAAGTTTGCATCTGCCTTGAGTTCCGGGTAATTTTCAGCCACAGCAAATAGTCGACCGATGGCTGAAGTCAGTTGGTTTTGAGTCTCAGCAATCGCCTCCGCGTTTTCCGCCCTCAATGTACTACCACTCATCGCTTTGGCCCGGGCTTGCATGACCCGTTCAAATGTCTCCTGCTCGTGGCTTGCATACCCTTTTACGGTATTGACCAGGTTGGGGATGAGGTCGTGCCGTTTTTTCAATTGAACATCCATTCCACTGAATGCTTCCTCCATCATGTTGCGATTTCTCACCAGCTTGTTGTACATGCTGATTCCCCAAAACACAAGGATAACGATGATAACCAGGACAATGAGAAAATAGGACATAGGGCAGTTTTTTAGTTGAAACTAAAACTAAGAAAAATAATTGGATAATTTCATCGCCCGTAGAAATTTTGGTCATGGTATTCTCAGGACAGGCGGGGGAACAGAGAACTCAAGATTCTTTTGTGGTTATTCAGATAAATTTGGGTTTGGGATCCCTCGCCATCCCTGCAATCCTCCGGTATGAACGAAAACGACCCGGCTACCTGGAGGAATCAGTCCATATTCCACATATTGGCAGAAAGAAAACATCGCTTTCCCATTGTATAAAGGATCCAGTCGAATCGAGTAGCGGCGTGCAAAATCATTGATGAAAGATAAAAGGGGTTTTGTGGTGCGCCCATATCCGCCAAAATGCCACTGCTGGGCGAGCGTCCAGTTTGAACATTCTTCGAGTTTCCATCGGTGTCTCAGGTCGATGTCCAAAACAGAAGATTTAATCGCAGATATTCCCAACACATGTTGATCCTGCCTCACTGCGCGTATCATTCCTGCCAGTGTGGCTCCCGTACCTACCGGACAGATCCAGAGGTGTGGATTGGCAATTTTGTCGTAGACCTCGGTAACCATTTCGGCAATCCCAGGTAAGGCTTCAGGGGAACTCCCTCCTTCGGGAACGATTGTCCATCCCGGAAAATCCCGTTGCCAACGGCTGTTCAGATGCAAATCTCTTTTTTGTCGGTAATCATGGGGAGAAAGAAACCGGATCTCGGTTCCCCAATCAACCATATCACCAATCGTAGCGCTGTTTCGTTTATCAACCTCTGGGGAATGAGACCGGACAAAGGCAATAAAGGGTACATTATATTGACGACACACCCATGCCAACGCATGCAGGTGATTGGAATACGGACCACCAAAACTGACCACCCCATTGCATGCGCCCTCTTGCAACCGGCGGATAAGATATGCCAGCTTTCGTATTTTATTACCCGAAACGATGGTATGAGCCAGGTCGTCCCGCTTTACCCACAATTCGATTCCCCGTGAATCCCACAATCGGGAATGGATATTTTCCAGCGGGGTGGGTAAATGGATTACATTCTCGATTTTTGAATTCTTTCCAGGAGCGCTTTACTTTTCCGGATACCCGTATACTCATCATCCACATTGCCTTCGTATTCGATGCCTACCCATCCATGGTAACCGGCATCCAAAACGATATCCATCATTTTTTCATAATCGGTATGGATTTCGTTTCCGTTTTCATCAAAATCATTCGTTTTAGCTGATACGGCTTTTGCATATGGCATGAGTTCTTTTACCCCTTTGTACCGGTCATATTCTTCATTGCATCCACCTTGAGTGCGCTCTATGCAGAAGTTTCCAAAATCAGGTAGAGTTCCACAATTGTCCATTCCGACCTGTTTCATCACGTCAGCCAACCAGGCGCCGTTGGAAGAATACCCACCATGGTTTTCGACCGTCACATTGATATCGAAGGATTTCGCAAATTCCGATAATCTTCCCAGCCCATCCACTGCAGCGGCTTTTACCTCGTCCGCTGTTCCTTGTCCATACGCATTCACCCGAATTGTTTGACATCCCAGATGTTTGGCTGCTTCGACCCACTTTTTGTGATTTTCCACGGCCTGAATTCGCTCCGCTTCGTCCAGATTCCCGAGCCCTCCTTCCCCATCGATCATAATGAGGTTTTGGTAAATTCCATGGTCATCAGCTCGCATGTTGAGCTCATCGAGGTACGCCTTGTCTTTGGCCTTATCTTTGAAAAATTGGTTGACGTATTCGATGGCATCAATGTCAAACTCTTCGCGGGTGACCCTGGCAAAATCGAGATTTGTCATTTTCTCCGCAAAAAGTGTTTTGTGTAACGACCATTCGGCGAGTGAAATCTTGAAAGGAAGATCAGCACCAGTCTGGTTTAATTGAGATGAGGTGGCTGATTCTGCTTCATTTTTACGCGATCCGTTTCCACATCCGGCTGCGCCCAATATCCCAAGGCTACCAAGGGCAAATGTGGAATGAATTATAAATTTTCTTCTTTTCATTGTTTGACATTAGGATTGAAATAAAAAATGGGATTTAATTTGCCGGGGTTAAGATATAAAAAAAATTGAAAAGCATTCGAATTTAGTTGTGAGGAGCGTAATTGATTAATGTAAAATGACGGAAGACGAATGTGTTGTGGCTCTTGCCCGGGAAAGATAAGGTAACAATCCAAAGCCGGGTAGTTGTTTCTTATGATGTACCTTTCACCTGATTCCTCCAGGTGGGGAAAAAGCCCCCCAATTTTCGTGGCAGGAAAATGAATTGAATTTTGTCCGGCCTTCAACCATATTCAAGTAAGGGAGCTGTCAAATTATACATTATTTCCGATGTGCTCCGAATGGGCGGGATTATGAATGACTGATCAGTGGTTGGCTATAAAAGGGATGAGTTTCCAGGAAGAGAGCCCCCCACCCCATCTCAGACTCAAACTCAAACACGAACCCAAAATCCGACCCACACCCCATTCGTCATTCGTAATTTGTCATTCGTAATTAACCTATAAATCTTCCAGATACAATGCAGCAATAGACTTATGCTCGTGCGTATTGCGGATAGCACGGGCGAACAAACGAGCTGATTCGAGAACTAATATTTTCTCGGATTGGCGACGCAATGGGATGGTATCGGTCACGATCAGTCGAGAAAGCTTGGATTTTTCTATGTTCTCATACGCATTCCCCGACAATACGGGGTGGGTACAAATCGCAATCACATTCGTCGCTCCTTTTTCCACCAGGACATCGGCTGCCCGACATAAAGTACCGGCCGTGTCGGCCAGATCATCGACCACGATCACATCCTTTCCTTCCACTTCCCCTATAACCGTCATGGATTCCACCTCATTGGGTTTGACCCGCTGCTTATCACAAATGACCAAAGGAGTATTGAAAACTTTCGCATATTTCCGGGCCCGCTTAACTCCGCCGACATCGGGTGCAGCAAATATCGTATTGGACAGATCAAATTTTTCCAAATACGGCATAAACACAGCCTCGCTCCTCAAATGATCCACCGGAATGTCGAAAAAACCCTGAATCTGATCCGCATGAAAATCCATGGTCATTACCCGATTGGCGCCGGCCGCCTCAAGCAAATTGGCAATCAATTTGGCTGAAATAGGAACACGGGGCTGGTCCTTACGGTCCTGCCGCGCATATCCAAAATAGGGAATAACAGCAGTGATATAACCGGCAGATGCGCGTTTGGCAGCATCAATCATCAACAAAAGCTCCATAATATTGGAAGGCGGAGACGGCGTACTTTGGATAAAAAACACGTAGGCCCCCCGTACCGATTCCTGGATTACCGGATGAATCTCCCCGTCTGAAAATTTCTGGATATCAATTCTGGACAAATTCTGACCGTAATGCGTAGCGATCTTCTCTGCAAGATATCGAGAATTTTGACCGGAAAATAGCTTGATGTCAACCATGATTTTGTGTGAAATTTAGTGCAAAAATAAGGGTTATACCCAACTATTCTCAACTTTACTGAGGGAATTTATATTATTTATACCAGGACGCATATTTCACGTAGTTGTTGGCGATGCGTTTGATTTCTCCCTCCAACAATTCCGGAGAAACGGGCTTAATTTTTCGGGCTGGTACTCCGGCATATATATAACCAGCTTCGCATACCATATTTTCCAACACGACCGCACCTGCCGCGATGATACAACCCGATTCGACCACGGCGTGATCCATGATTCGGCTCCCCATTCCTACCAGGACCATCGGATGAATCGTACACCCGTGAACTATCGCCTGATGACCAATAGATACGTAATCCCCTATGACGGTTTTTGACCGTTCAAACGTACAGTGGATAACAGCTCCATCCTGAACATTCACCTTGTTTCCCATCCGGATACTATTCACGTCACCCCTGACCACAGCCTGAAACCAAACGCTGCAATCATCGCCCATCACCACGTCTCCCACAATGGTAGCATTGTCAGCAAAATAGCAATTTTCACCCCACTGAGGAGTGATCCCCCGAACCGGTTTAATCAGTGCCATTGGATTTATTTAATATGGGAGTCAAGGTATAGCCTGCCTTTTGCAATAGATGAATCACACCTGACTCCCCGGGAAGGTGAGCTGCTCCCACTGCAATAAAACTTGGTGTTTGCCGGATGATTTCCTCGATTTTGGGTAGCCAGGCTATATTTCGGTTCTCCAATAAGATCCGACTAAAATTGGTAAAACCAGGATCAGAGCTTTTGATCTCCTCCAGAATTGAATTGAGGTTCTGATCTACGTATGTTTTATACAATTCATCCATGCTACTTTCCTCACCCGATTCCTCACGGGCCATATTCTGCTCGATGGCATCCACCAACAGATCGGCCTGATCCTCGTAGGATATGGAATCAAAAAGCGATAATTGAAAATCAAGCGTCTCGAGTCCCAAAATGGGTTTTTGAACCTCTTTGGCCATCGCGGTAATTTCCATTTCGTAAGATTTGATGTTATCCTGCATCAGACTGCTCATATCCACATCAACTAATATGTACAGAAAAAAAGGCTTGACATTATTAAAGAGCATCACCGGCAAGCCCATTTGAGAAAAATACTGATCAATTGTATTGTACTCTTCCTCGGTGGTTAAATCTTCGAGGCTTTGGCCATCAGGCAACATAATTTTGGGAAGTATAGACATCATTTCCGATGGATCCATGCCGAGTTCATTGGTTTCCAAAACCACCTGGGACGTACTTTCAAAGGCCTCGCGAAACTCATCAGGCCAAAAATACAAGTGTTCCGGAATAATATGGATCGTTCCCAGGAGATAAGAGGGTGCACTCAAATCTTTGGAATCGATGCGCCACAATATGGTATTGGGTAATTCATCCTGATAGGGAGTGTTCGCTTGTTTTGAGCTCCCGCATCCCCACATCCACAGCAGGCTCAATAATATCAACCATGTACCAAACCTGGTGTGGTTACTCATCGTAGAAGGTTTTTCGTATTAATTCAACAATATAATTTTTCCATTCCCGAATGTCGATTTGATACATCGTCATCCGGTTGTTTTGGGCCGCTGCGGACTTGAGTTGATTGAACCCCACCACCAGGCTCCACAATGTCATATAGAGGAGGTTGGGTGAACGTTTGTTGTGAATAGATCCATCCTTTTGTCCACGGGCGATTTCCTCCTGAAATATGGTGATTGGAATGTTGTGTATGTCTTTGATTTTGCGGAAATAAATACTGTTTTTCATAGCATCCGACAATTGGTTGTTTTTCTGATTGGACGAACGAACCAGACTGGTATAGTTGTTCAACAATTCCAGGTAAAATGGATGCCTTTCCAGAAAATCGATATATGCTTCGGCCAAAACCATGGTAGAATCCAGACCATTCTTTCCCTGATTATCCCGAAGTACGTTATAAAACATATCGTTCATCGTCCTCATCGCCTGGAAAGTCAAAGCCATATACAAGTTTTCCTTGCTGTTAAAATAAAAGTATACCAGCCCCTTACTGATCCCAATATTGTCAGCAATGTTTTCCATTTTGGTGTTTTCATACCCCATCAGGGAAAACATTTGTTCCGCTGAATCCAAAATAGATTGCTCTTTTTCCTCCCTTTTGCTTTTTGACATTTTCTGTGTGGATTAAGCCAGACGTAAAGTTAGAAATTTATTTAACTATCGAAATTTCGCAATATTATTTTTGCTGTTTTTTCCGCCGCTCCGCCCACGCCGAGTTTTTGTTCCAAAAGGTTGTACTGATGCCTGATCCGATCGCGGTAATTCTCGTCTTCCAATCTCGCAATTTCGTTTTGAATGTTCTCCGGATTGAGCTCGTCCTGGATCAATTCTTTTACCACTTCTTCGTTCATCACCAAATTCACCAGGGAAATATAGGGGACTTTTATCAACCGTCGGGCAATTCTGTAACTGAGATTACTGCCTTTGAAGCAGACCATTTGCGGCACCTTAAACAGGGCTGTTTCCAACGTCGCTGTTCCCGACGCCACGCACGCCATGTACGCTTTACTCAACAATCGGTAGGCGCTTTCTTCGTATGCTACCCTACCCGAAAATGCGCCCCTTCCCTCCACTATTTTATGATAAAGGTCCAAGGGAATATGCGGGGACTTTCCAATGACGATTTGGTAATTATCGAGGCCTTCTACAGCATCCAGCAGAACGGGAAGAATTTTCTGGACTTCCTGTTGCCGGCTCCCCGGCAGCAGAGCCAATACTCGATCGGGTACGCCTTCTGTCGGTATTTCGACATTGGCCAGGTGACGGGTTTGAAATGACGAGCCCGATTTTACGCCGTGATCGGTCTTGTACTGCCGGATAATATCGACGAGGGGGTGTCCGACATAATTCACTTCATATCCAAATCGTGCAAAAAAAGGCTGCTCAAAAGGAAGTATGCTAAACAATTCATCGATGTCGCGACGAAGTTTTAGAGCCCGCTTTTCTTTCCAGGCCCAGGCCTGGGGGGCTATGTAGTAAAAATTAGTATATCCACGCTTCCGGGCCCATTTGGCCATCCGCATGTTGAAACCGGGGAAATCGATGTAGACGATCGCATCGGGATGCCAACGGCGGATGGCTTTTTTCGCAAGTCTAAAATTGGACAAAATCGTAGGCAGGTGCTGAACTATTTCACCAAATCCCATAAAAGACAGTTGATCAATCGTTTGATCCAGTTCCACACCAGCCGATTCCATTTTTGGCCCTCCAAAACCGCGAAACCGAAGATCAGGATCCAGTCGTTTCATGGCTTCCACGAGATGCGCACCATGCAAATCACCAGACGGTTCTCCAGCTATGAGATATACTTTCTTCAAAGGAGAAAATTTAGAAAGTAAATAATCCATCCTATGATAAAGACAAATGTGGGTATGATAACCCCTCTCACAGCCTGGTGGGCGTGGCGATTTTGGAAATACTTCACCAGGATGACATTGGCTCCAATGCCAACCAACGAAAGCGTCCGTATTCTAAAATCCGGGGAAAACCCCTCATCGGAAATAATCCCCAGCTCGCTGAGTTCTGCAAAAATGACGTACAAAATGAGAAAGGTTATGATAGGCACTATTGTTCCGGTCACTACACCATATACCACCTTATCATACCGCCTATTTATCATCCACCAGATCGTTTAGTTTTTCCAAAGCCGTATAATCCGTCAAATCAAATTGGCTCGGTACGACGGACACATACCCTTCTTCCAGGGCATGTAAGTCGGTATCCGATCCGCTATCCAGATTGATTAGTTCTCCAGCCATCCAATAATATTTCATTCCCC
>CALGAA010000196.1 GCA_937952445.1 uncultured Bacteroidota bacterium
GGTTTTGAAGGGCCATTTTTATGCCAGAAATTTATTTTGGACAGATGTGATTTTTCGTGAATTAAGGGTGAACCAACGTATCCTGCGTGCTTCCGCAAGTCAGCATCTGTTCACCATAATAAGGATTGCGAATATCCAAATCCAGACTCAGCCAATCCGCGCCCTGGTTATTGTTTGCCATAGGGCAATGCTGCACATAAACCAGATCTTCTCCCGGATTTCCAAATCCCCATATCCCGATTTTTCATGACCACTAAGTATTTGAGCTATTAGTCGATACGTTTCATTCAAAATGGGATTTTGTTCTTCCCAATAATTGAGGACAGCCTCATTGGAGGATAATCTGTTCATCGGGTGATTTTGTCGGCCAAAATTTTGGGAACTAAGTACACCGACATATAAACTTAGCACGATAACTAACGCTGCTCTATACCCCAAACGCTTGAACCCGGCTGCCTTCTTCTGATCAATACGCTTGAAGGAACAACGGCGCGCAGGATTAACCAGTGTCTGAGCGTAAAAATAGCCCCTGACTTCATCATCAAGCCTCCCCGCAGCTATGGCTATGTCCTGCCCCACCCGAATAGAGAGCTTTTCGGTTCCTTTACCAAATGTGGGTTTACCATATTCGATCCCAGAAGATCTGGGATTATGTTCAGTCATTTCTTGGTCAGCAATTACTTTCACCTCCACATCCAACCGGCTAACCTGCCTGCGCCAAGGCTTCAGAAAGCAAGTCCAAAAAATCTCGAGTATACGCATATAAATTTATATTTGATTTAAAACACTGGTTCTAAAAAAAAGTCAGTAATTGATGTTTTGTTAACGCATTCAACCGATTTTTTAAAATATATATCAGATTTGTGCCACACTGCCATTTGTAAAATCCTCCAGATCAAACCCAAGGTCCCCGGAATTCACATCCATCGTTCCATCGAACGGCTTCATTAGTCATTAACAAATAAGTCATAATCATCAACATGGTAGATGCTTTGTTATTTGTAAATTTATTGATACCTTTACCATCTATGAAATGGCTTTCACTTTTATTGGCGTCTTATATCCTGACCCTCGCATTGATGGACTGTGCCGATGTCATGTCGTCGAATTGTGCAGTTGAAATTCAGGAATTGGTCTCCGTGGTGGATCATGGTGACGGTCACGAACATTCCCATACGTCGGAAAGCTTGGATACCTGTAGTCCGTTATGCACCTGCCACTGTTGCCATGTTCATGTTACACTCAATGATTTAATTCAGCATAATACACTTTTGGAACTTCCAAATAGTACACCTTCCTATCTCAATACCCTGAAGGATATTCCTTATTTCGATTTTTTTGTCCCCCCCCGCGTCTGATTAATCGCTTGTCAAGGGATTGGTCTGTCATATTAATTAACATTCGGATGTTTGCAGCTTAAAAGCATTTTCCTTTATACAGCTTTGAAAGTGAATAAGGATAGTGTTGCCTGATCTCCCTCATGGTAAGTGATGCGACCACTTCTTTTGTACATTCCATATTTAGCAGTCAGGAAAGTAACCTGAGTCGCTCTGCGTTAGCTCACCACGTTTAGAGTAATAAGTCCAAGAACCTCTTATCCGGCTTCACCCCCGGACAACTTATCAAGATAAAAATATTATGATCAATAAAATCATTTCCTTTTCAATAAAAAATAAATTTATCATTGGCTTCATGACCCTGGCCCTGGTAGGGATCGGTATTTATTCCATGATGACGATCAATCTGGGCTCCGTCCCCGATATTACCAATAATCAGGTGCAGGTGATGACCGTTTCGCCTAACCTGGCTACAGAAGACATCGAACAATTTGTCACTTATCCGGTAGAACTCGCTATGGGGAATCTCCCCGGCGTCAATGAGATCCGGTCTGTATCCCGGTTTGGTTTGTCTGTCGTCACCATCGTGTTCGAGGATGAAATGGGGATCTACAAACCCCGGCAACTCGTCCAGGAAAAACTGAATGAAGTACGACAAAAGATCCCTGAGAAATTTGGCAGTCCGTCAATGGGCCCCATTACCACCGGCCTGGGAGAAATCTATCAATACACCATCAAACCAAAGCCTGGCTATGACACCCTCTACTCGCCGACAGAGCTGCGCACCATCCAGGACTGGATTGTAAAGCGCCAGCTTACCCTGGTGGATGGAGTAGTTGATGTAAATGCCTTTGGCGGTAAGATCAAGCAATATGAAATTGCTATCAATCCTGAAAAGCTGAATGCTATTGACCTAACCATTTCTCAAGTCTTTGAAGCACTGAAAAAAAATAACGTGAATACGGGAGGGGCGTATATCGAACGGAATAATATGGCCAATTTTATCCGGGGTGAAGGCCTGATACGTTCGCTGGAAGATATACGCGATATAGCCATAACCACGCAAAACGGCATCCCCATCACCATTGGTGACGTTGCCGAAAAGGTACACTTTGGCAGCCAGGTGCGGTATGGAGCCTTCACTCAGGATGGCCACGAAGCGGTAGGTGGCATGGTACTGATGCTGAAAGGATCGAATCCCAACAAGGTCATTCAGAATGTACAGGAACGGATGAAAAGCGTCCAGAATTCACTACCCGAAGGCCTGGAAATCAAGCCATTCCTCGACCGCAGCGAACTGATCTCCCGCACTACCGGTACCGTAAAAACTAATCTGATGGAGGGAGCTCTGATCGTTATTTTTGCCCTGGTTTTTCTGCTGGGCAGTCTGCGTGGCGGAATCATCACAGCCACCACCATACCACTTTCTCTGCTATTTGCTTTTATTATGATGAAACAGTTCAATGTATGGGCCAATCTGATGAGCCTGGGAGCCATTGACTTCGGAATTATCATCGACGGAGCTGTGATCATTATCGAAGGTACGGTTTACGAAATCCAGAAACGGATCAAAGCGGGCAGGGAAAAATTCACTCAACAAGCAATGGATGAAGTGGCCTATGATGCTGGAAGTACCATGATGAGATCGGCTTTCTTCGGTCAGGTAATTATCCTGATCGTTTTTGCCCCCATCCTTTTCCTTACAGGTGTAGAAGGAAAGATGTTCCAGCCGATGGCTTATACCTTTGGTTTTGCTATGATCGGAGCGATTATTCTCTGTCTCACGTATGTACCCATGATGTCGGCCCTTTTTATGAAACCTGTCAAAAATAAGAAGAATTGGTTTGGTAGATTTGAAAGATGGCTGGAAAGGGTTAGTAACAAGATCATCGGCGGAATTCAGTGGCTCTATATGCCGCTACTAAAAGGAGCCCTTCGTTTCAAAGCCATCGTCATATTAGCTGCCACGGCACTTCTCCTCCTGGCCGGCTTTACCTTCTCCCGTATGGGTGGAGAATTTGTACCACAGCTTGACGAAGGAGATCTCGCCATGCAGGCTTTGATCCGTCCGGGAAGTGGATTGAGTGAATCCATTAATATTTCTGAAAAAATAGAAAACCTGCTGCTGGATAATTTTCCAGAAATAAAAACTGTCGTGGCGAGAATCGGTGTGGCCGATATCCCCACAGACCCCATGCCCATGGACATATCGGATATGTTTATCGTCCTGGAAAAAGATATGGATCAATGGACTTCTGTGGAGACAAAAGAAGAACTGATAGCTGAAATTAAGAATTTGCTTGAAGGAGATCTTACCGGAGTAAACCTGGTCTTCAGCCAACCGATAGAGCTCCGGTTCAATGAGTTACTGACTGGAGTAAGAGAAGATGTGGCTGTCAAGCTCTATGGTGAAGATTTGGATGTATTAGCTCAAAAAGCAGAGCAAATGGCTGAAATCATTCAAACTGTACCTGGCGTAGGAGATGTAAATGCCGAAAGAACTTCCGGTCTTCCGCAAATGACTGTCCGGTACAATCGTAAAAAAATAGCACAATATGGATTGGATATTGAAAAGGTCAACAACTACGTTAATGCAGCATTTGCAGGTGGTGTTGCCGGCGTGATATTTGAAGGGGAAAAACGATTCGATATGGTGATCCGGTTTGATGAAGCGCACCGGCAAAGCATCGATGATCTGCGAAACCTGTATATCGATCTGGATGACGGTACACAGATTCCCATCAAGGAAGTAGCCGACATCAGTTATGTGCCCGGACCGATGCAGATTTCACGGGACAATACCTTTCGCCGGACTTATGTAGGTGTGAATACCCGTGGACGTGATGTGGAATCCGTGGTTACAGACATACAAGCCAGGCTTAATGACGAACTGGACCTTCCCCCCGGATATTATATCACTTACGGGGGAGAGTTTGAGAATCTGCAGCGAGCCAAAAAACGCCTTCAAATTGTGGTGCCCATTGCCCTGTTTCTCATATTTATCCTGCTCTATTTCGCTCTACATTCTTTTTCGCAGTCAATTATGATCTATATGGCTATTCCGCTGGCCGCTATAGGTGGCGTGTTTGCGCTTTGGGTACGAGGCATGCCGTTCAGTATTTCCGCCGGTGTGGGATTTATCGTCCTCTTTGGTGTGGCAGTGCTCAATGGACTGGTCCTCATCAACCGGTTCAACTCGCTTCGGGAAGAAGGGATAACCAGCATCCGGGAACGGATTCTCATCGGTACCCGTGAACGAATTCGTCCAATCATGCTGACAGCCACTACGGATATATTTGGTTTCCTACCCATGGCATTCTCGACTTCCGCCGGAGCGGAAGTGCAGCGCCCGCTGGCCACCGTGGTGATCGGTGGCATGCTCACAGCGACCTTCCTTACGCTGGTGGTGTTGCCGGTTCTCTACACCCTGGTCGAGCGGCAACGGCAAAGAAGTAAAAATATCTCTCCAAAATCCAACACTATAAACACATTGCTCATACTTATCACCATCGGAGGACTTTTGAGCTTCTCCAGTCCGACCATTGCTCAGGAAGTAAATCCTGACACGCTTCCGGCTATCTCGATCAGCCAGGCCCAGGACAGAGCACTCGAAAAATACCCACAAATCAGAGCACAGCAACTCCAGATCAAAAGCGAAGAAGCACTGCGATCGACCGCCTGGGATCTGGGAACGACGGAGTTTTTCACCGGCCAGGAGGAGGCAGGTCGTGGATCACCGGGCACATTCAATATCATCGGTGTCAAACAAAATCAGATCGACGTATTTGGTATAAAACCAAAAAAGCTGTTACAGGAAGAGCGTGTGGCGTTGGCTGAAGATGTACTGGACTTGTCCATCGCTCAGCTGAGACGTGAGGTAAAACTGGCCTGGGGACGTGCCTATACGGCCAAAAAAAGCTATGAGGTATATCAGCGGCTGGACTCTTTTTTCAATGACATCGAAAGGGCTGCACGGATCAAACTGGAAGTGGAAGAAACCTCAAGGTTGGCTTATCTGGCGACCACGAATCAGGCCAATGAGGTTCGTATCCGGAAAGAACAAGCTTACCGCGATTATCTCAGTGCATTGCAACGATTAAATCTGTGGCTGGGTCCCGATACGCTTTATTCGGTGCCGGATGTCTCCAGCGGGATCCTGACCGGGAATATTTTCCCCGAAACGGATACGCTGATTGCACACCCGATGCTTAATGTAGCGAAGCAGGAGATACAAGTAGCAACAGCCGAAATCGAAAGACGAAAGGCAGCCTTTTTGCCAAAATTCCAGCTCCAGTACAGCCGCCAGAAAGTGGGTGGACTCAACGGATTCAATTCCTATTCAGTTGGCATAGAGCTTCCACTCTTTACTGGCCCCGAACGCGGTCGCCGCGAAGAAGCAATAATTCAGCGCCAAATAGCTGAAGCAAATCTTCGGCAGGCCACCCTGGAACTCAATTCAGGTTACCATACCATCCGTGAAGAATTTTTTAAATGGCGTAATTCCTGGCTCTATTACCAAAATGAGGCGCTGCCACTGGCCATGGAACAGCGATCCGGAGCTACTACGGCCTATAAAGAAGGAGCTATCGACTATGTCACCTTTTTACAAAATATCCGGGATGCCATCAGAATTGAAGTCGATGCCTGGGAGGCGTTGAGACAATACCTGAACGCCCGGTACCAACTGGAATATTATGTACAAACAACAAACTAAGCAATAAATAAAACCTTGATGAAAAATCAAATCAAAAAAATAATCACAATGAAAAATCAAATCATATATATACTGGCATTGCTAATGATGATATCGGTATTTACGGGCTGTGGGAGCAAGTCAGTTGATAACCCGGAAGAAACCTCCCATGAAACGAATAATGAGGGTGAAGAAGGACATGAAGAGGAAGGTCATAGCGAAGAAGGGATGGCAGAGCTCCACCTCTCCGACCTCAAGTTTCAAAGCCTCGGCATAAAAGTGGACACCCTGTCTTCCCGTTCTTTATCGGGTGTCGTTTATGCCAATGGTCAGCTCGAAGTGCCTCCGCAGCACGAGGCAACCGTAACGGCTATCATGGGGGGCAATGTCAATTCTATAAACGTCATCGAAGGTGACCGGGTCAGTAAAGGACAGACATTGGCTTACATATCCCACCCTGACTTCACCAGGATACAGGCTGAATATATGCGTGCGTTCAGTCGGCTTGAGCTTCTTACGCAGGAATTCCAACGACAGAAAAAGCTGTACGAGGAAGAAATAGGTTCGGGGAAAACGTTTCAACAAACAAAATCAGAGCTTAATACGCTGCAGGTAGAACTCAAAGGGTATGAAGCTCAGTTGAAACAACTCCAACTAAACCCGGAAAAAATCAGAAACGGTGAATTTTTCGAGAACATTCCCGTAACCAGCCCGATAAATGGCTATATTGAGAAGGTGTTGATCCAGATAGGCCAATACGTCCAGCCGCCGACCGAGATGTTTATGATAGTCAATACCGATCACATTCATGCCGACCTGATGGTTTTTGAGAAAGATGTATCTAAAGTAAAAGAAGGACAAAAAGTATCTTTTTCTGTAGAATCAGTCCCGGGAACTACCTTAACCGCCAAAATCTATTCGGTTGGTCGGCAGTTTGAAGAAAATCCCAAGGCTGTCCACATTCATGCCGAAATTCAGGAGAAGGTAGATCATCTGATCCCGGGAATGTATATCAATGGGAAAATTCATACGGAAAGCAATACCGTAAAAGCCCTGCCAGAAAGTGCCATCATTGAAGAAGATGGAAAACCTTATATTTTTACGGCGGAAGCGCATGAAGAAGATGGTAAAAAAGAATGGGCATTTAAGGCGGTGGAAGTACGAACAGGCATGACGGAAGACGGATGGGTTGAAATCAAATTATTGGAGCCACTACCCGACGGTACACAGATAGCTTGGAACAACGCCTACTACCTTATTTCCGAAATGCAGAAAAGTCAGACGTCACATAGTCACTAAATGAAATAGAAAAAAGCAGTTGGCCTGTTTTCTTGCCAACTGCCTTTTACAACTTTAATAAAGATTAAAAACAAAAAAAATAGCAATATGAAAGAAATCAAAGCATTCATAAAGCCGAAAAGAGTAAAAGTAGTGGTAAAGTCTCTGCGAAATGTAGGGTTTGAAAGTGTAACTCTATCCAAAGGAGAAGGTACAGGAGCTTACAAAGATCCTGATGCTTCTCCTTATTTAACCTATCACTTTACTGACAGCCCTGTAGTGAAACTGGAACTGGTTTGCCAAAATGAAGAAGTGGAGAAAGCCGTGCAGTTGATAATTGGCAAAGCAAAAACACCAGAACCAGGTGATGGAATTATTTACGTCTCTGAAATAGATGATGCCTACAGAATAAAGACCGGTAAATCCATCAAAAGATTTGATATGAAATAAGAAATGCCATGGGGTTTCCAATAAAAGAAATGCAATATTTGGCCGGGACAGGTATAGGTTTTACCCTGGAATCTATATGTAAAATTTAAATCCAAACTATGCTGGCACTATTAAATTCCGGATATTGTATACCGAACCATAAGGCAGAAGAAGCTGGTAGTTAAGGATGTTTGCTCGCAATGGAATGGCAAAAGTTTTCTTAGATGAAAAATTATTTTGAAATGAGAACATTATGACAAAAAAGAAAAAAATACATCTGCGGGATCTCAACAACAAGAAGTCATCCAATGGAGATCTTCCAAGTAAAATGAAGTTTGGGAACTATATTCCGGCAGTAGTCAGTTTTGCGATGCTTATATCCGGAATGTTATTAGACAACTTCAATGTATTACCTTTTTTTAAAGGATGGGTACGCATTGTATGGTACGGATTAGCCTATGCGCCCGTGGGCTTTCCTGTAATCAAGGAAGGCTGGGAAAGCATCAGGAGAGGTGATTTTTTCACTGAATTTTTCTTGATGTCTATTGCTACATTAGGAGCGTTTGCCATAGGTGAATACCCGGAAGGTGTAGCCGTGATGTTGTTTTATGCGGTAGGTGAACTCTTTCAAAATGCTGCGGTGAAACAAGCTAAAGGCAATATAAAGGCCTTGCTTGATGTACGGCCTAATACCGCTCTGGTATATCGGGACAATGATTTTGTAGAGGTCGATCCGGAAACGGTGCATATCGGGGAAAAGGTACAGGTGCGTACAGGAGAAAAAATTCCATTGGATGGCATCCTTTTGTCTGAAAAGGCCAGCGTCAATACAGCAGCCATCACGGGGGAAAGTAAACCCGACACTATATATAAAGAGGATAAGGTTTATGCCGGCAGTATAAATCTTGAAGGCGTAATAGAACTGGAAACGACCAAAGAATTTAACGATAGCTCCATTGCCCGGATTTTGGATATGGTACAAAATGCCACGGCAAGGAAATCAAAAACGGAGCTTTTTATCAGAAAGTTTGCACGAATTTATACCCCAATCGTGGTATATCTTGCCATCACTCTTACCTTTTTACCCTATTTTTTCGTAGAAAGTTACGTATTCCAGGATTGGCTATACAGAGCGCTAATCTTCCTGGTAATCTCCTGTCCCTGTGCACTGGTGATATCCATCCCTTTGGGCTATTTCGGGGGGTTAGGTGCGGCCTCAAGAAACGGTATCCTGTTTAAGGGAGCATCATTCCTTGATGCCATGACTAAAGTAAACACAGTGGTCATGGATAAAACAGGCACCGTCACCAAAGGGGTGTTTAAGATCAAAAAAATCAAACCGGTAGCTATTTCTGAAAGAGAAATGATGTCCTATTTGTTGGCCCTGGAAGGACAGTCCACTCACCCTATTGCCCGCGCCATAATGGAGTATGAATTGAATGGACAGAATCATACAGCTTCTGATGTAAGCGAAGTAGGTGGAAAGGGATTGAAAGGCAAAGTCAATAATAAAACGGTTTTAGCAGGCAATAAAGCTTTGATGACTGCTCATGGCATTGATGTCCCCGGGGAGACGGATACCATCATAGATTCTATCGTGTTGATCGCCATTGATGATCAATTTTCCGGCTATGTTACCATTGCCGACGAATTGAAAGAAGACGCGGTGGAAGCTGTAAGACAATTGCATAATGCCGGCATTAAGAAAATCATTATGCTGTCGGGCGACAAGTCATCAATTACGGAAAAAATTGGTAACGAATTGGGGTTGGAACAAGCCAAAGGCGGCTTGCTACCGGAGGATAAGCTTCACGAAGTGGAGGAAATGAAGAAAGATCCATTAGCCAGTATTGCTTTTGTGGGTGACGGGATCAACGATGCACCCGTTTTGGCAGTTAGTGATGTGGGCATAGCCATGGGCGGACTGGGAAGTGATGTGGCCATCGAAACGGCTGATGTGATCATCCAGACAGATCAGCCGTCAAGGATTGCTATGGCCGTAAAAATAGGTAGATCTACCCGTAAGGTTGTCTGGCAGAATATTGCCCTGGCCTTTGGGGTGAAATTAAT
>CALGAA010000197.1 GCA_937952445.1 uncultured Bacteroidota bacterium
TGAAATTTCCATACTAAGCCGTATTATTCCAATTAAATTGCTCTACGTATTATGTTAAGATTTAGTTCCAGCATGTATGAGAAAATTACCTGACACATCCATTCGTGAAGATAATAACCAATAGATGGCACGCGCAGATCGCTTAACAGCTCAGATTTTCTATTTCCTTGAATGGTCCGGATTGCCAAGTTGATACCCAACGCTAAACCACAACTTTACGGGGTTATTTTGTTCATATGTGTCGATAAGAATTGGATCTGGATTGTAAGTTGCGGGAATTGTAACTAATGAAAATAATGCCCGGTCAATTTTTTTCCATTGCCACAAACGATAATTCAAACTAATCGAATACTTTCCTAATTGATAGTTTAAACCAGGATTGATTTCCAGTGTATAAAATTCGAACATCCAACTTGAATAATTTGCTGAAAATGCCTTATGGGTGCTAAAGGATGACCTGACACCAAGATTAATTCCCAGATTTCCAACTGGTGCAAATAATATATTCACAGGAATCGCAACCTGCTGAATCCAGTAATCATCAGAGTTTACGAATATTTCGTGACAAGGTTCACCAGGTTTATAATAACAATGATCTATTGGTCTATAAAACGTTAAATGTTCAAAACTATAACCTAAGCCGGTACCGACTTCAAAAACACTTCCTATGTGGAATATTCTCTTATTGATATCGACCCCATATTGCCAGGTACCCCAGGTTTCCGGTGTTCGGTTTTGATATTCTTGAATGAATGTTTCAGAATAACCAATCAAGCGTTTGTCATGATGTGCTACTGCAAGTTGAGCAGAAATCGTCACATCATCCCAGAATGACTGTGCCTGGGAGGTGCATGTCAGTATGAAAGCTAAAATTATTAGGCCATAATTCTTCATAATTCAAAATTTTCTATTTTACGATCACAACTCGTTTCCATACAACGGACTCCTTGTAATCAATCCGTACAAAATACATCCCTGCATTTAAATCTGTAACCTGAAACACATCACGATCACCTTCCATATGATCGTATTTTTTAACTAATCGTCCATTTCGGTCCATAATCGATAGCTGAAAAGCGCCACCCTCATATCCTTCCTTCCAGTCAATGTGTACTTCATAGATCGAGGTTTGGGTGCAGATAATCTTTCAAAAATGAAAATCTTCTGCCAGCAGCCTGGATGAAATCGTGCCTTTCATTTGGATAGCTTTTCCATATTTCCCATTTTCCAGGAAATATCCTTCCGCTTCCCTGGTATCGGGATCCACAATCCAGTATTCCTGGACACCGCAGCGTTCATACACGGCTTTTTTCTGATGAAGATCGTATTGGGCGGTTCCCGGAGAAAGCAATTCAATGATCAGTGCAGGGGCGCCGTGGAAACCATCCTCACGGATATTATTAAGTTGTTCATTTGGTATAAATAAAATATCTGGCTGGAATACATTTCCCTCGTCAAGATGAACATCATAAGGTGCATTGAGTACTTTTCCCAGGTCATTTTTTTCTAAGAAATTAAAGATCGTTGAACCTATCTTCATTATTAATGCCTGATGTCCGTAAGTCGGTGAAGGTGACATAACCAATTGGTCTTCTATGAGCTGTGCCAATGTACCTTCCGGAAGTGCATTATACACTTCCCTGATGGTTCGCAATGGTTTTCTGGTACTTGCAGTTTCCATAGAGATGACGTTATAATTTCAATTATTGGAACGGATTTCGATAGTTTTCCGTTCCAGGCACATAACAAAATAATTCCTTTCATCGACTGTGCCCTCTATTTCAAAAATTCGCCAATTGGAAACTCCACCGACTAAAATTGAAAATCCTTTTCCAGCAGCCTTGATGAAAT
This sequence comes from uncultured Bacteroidota bacterium, assembly GCA_937952445.1. GTDB lineage: Bacteria > Bacteroidota > Bacteroidia > Chitinophagales > Saprospiraceae > Membranihabitans. The sequence continues at coordinate 1,852 of CALGAA010000197.1, forward strand.
CGTGCCTTTCGTTTGACTAACTTTTCCATATTTCCCATTTTCCAGGAAATACCCTTCCACTTCCCTGGTATCTGGATCTACGATAAAGTATTCCTGTACACCGCTGCGTTCATATACGTCTTTTTTCTGTTGAAGATCGTAACGGGCAGTACCGGGTGAAAGCAATTCAATGACCAGTGCAGGGGCACCATGGAAACCATCTTTCTGGATTTTTGGAAGTTGATCTTTCCGGAGAAACTGAATATCCGGCTGGAATATATTCTCCTCATCCAAATGCACATCGAATGGTGAAATGATTATCTCTCCCAGGCCTTTTTGTTCCACATAATCAGCTATCTTCCTGTTAATTATGTTTAGTATTTTTTGATGACTATATGTAGGTGCCGGAGCCATGACAAGTTGACTTGAAATAAGCTGTGCCAGTGTTCCCTCCGGAAGCGCATCGTACACTTCCCGGATGGTTCGCGGTGGCTGAGTGGTCAGTAAGGTCTCCATTGTAGTAATTTTTTCCCTGCAATCACAATTTTGAACAAAGTACGCTTACTTTTCGTTCCGGATTCCCCGATAATTCTGAGTTTTGTCTCTACCCTCGATTTCATCAAAATGTTTACAAACCGTTGGTGTTATAATTCACCTCACCTTATTTGCCCGGGAAGCATTTGCCAGTTGATGTATTCCTACTCTTCTTCATACACCCCTTCTCCTTCCTGGCTTTTTTCCAGCCAAAATGAATTCCGGGATTCTCCCGTATGAATGGTCACGCGCTGACTGTTGATCAATTCCAGCAGGGCGAGGAAAGTTACGATGGCGTGGAGCCGGTTTTGCATGGAACCGAATACCTGGTCGAATGAAGCGCGGGAGTGGCGCTGAATCGTATCCAGAATATAAGTACGCTGATCGTCAATGGCATAGGGAATAGCAACCACCTGGTGCATGACCCGGGTTTTTTCGGTTTCAAATCGATCCATGGCAGCCTGAAACAACTGAAACAACCGGTACAAATCGATCGATTCCCATTCCGATTCTACCATTACCTTACCTGAAAATTGCTTCAATTCGGAAGCAATATTTCCGCGTTGGTGTCGCTGACTGCGCGCCTCTTCCATATCGGCCAGTTCCTGGAGCACCGATTTGAAGCGCTTATATTCGATCAAACGCTGGACCAACTCTTCCCGTGGATCGATCTCATTTCCTTCCTCATCAACTTCCTTGCGCGGGAGCAACATCCGCGTCTTGATCCGCATCAGCGTCGCTGCCACGACGATAAATTCGGACGCCAGTTCGATATTGAGCCGTTCCATCGAATGCATGTAATGCATGAAGTCAGTCGTGATCTGCGAGATCGGAATATTACGGATATCGAGTTCGTCCCGTTCGATAAAAAACAGGATGAGATCGAAGGGACCTTCGAACTGAGGTAGCTTGATGTAGTATTGATCTCGTGTGTTTTCAAACATGGGTCAAAGATACGCACTTCCTGTTTAGGTTGCCCCTGATGACAGAAACTTAGGTATGAGCGTAAAAAGTGCGAGCGGGAGCAAAAGTGCCATGAATTAAGTTGCTAAAATATTCACCCAAAATGCTTACATCTGCCTACCTGATGGTAGCGACAGGCAGTTTTGACCGGTATCTGAGAGGCAAAATGGCCACTTACTTCATTAGAAAACCTCCACGTAACCCCGGCTATATCTACGTTTTCTTCTTCGCAATTGACCATTTTACCAGACACATCCCTAAATCTATGATGCCTTTCCTCTCAATAGCCAAAATGTTTCTTCACCTCCGGAATGACCTGCTCACCATAGAGTTCAATGGTCTTCATGAGCTGTGAATGAGAGGGACCACCCACATCAATGTGGGCTACAAAACGAGTCAAATCAAACATTTCGATGATCCGGATTATTTTTTCCGTTACCGCTTCCGGTTCTCCCATAAACAAAGCTCCCATCGGACTCATTCCAGCCTGAAACTTATCCAACGTATAGCTTCCCGGCCATCCCCGTTCCCGACCAATTTTGTCCATGGAATAGGCGTAATACGGATAATAATCCTCCAATATCGCTTTTCGGGAGTCCGCGATGAAAGTATGGGAGTGAACACCTACTTCCATTCGTGCCGGATCATGACCATGAGCTGCATATTGCTCTTTGTAAAACCGAACCAGCGGCCTGAATTGGTCGGGCATCCCCCCTATGATGGCAAAAATAATAGGCAATCCCAGCCGGGCAGCACGGGCGACAGATGAAGTGGTACCCCCAACGGCGATCCACACGGGAATGGGCCGTTCGGGCAATGGATAAATGGTTTGCTGGCGGAGCGGCGCTCTAAATTTCCCCTCCCAGGTAATGGCTTTGTTTTTACGCAATTCGAGCAACAATTCCAGTTTTTCCTCAAAAAGTTCATTATAATCGTTCAATGCATAACCAAAAAGGGGAAATGATTCGATAAAACTCCCCCGGCCCGCAATAATCTCCGAACGTTGATTTGACATCAAATCGATCATGGAATAGTCCTGGTAAAGCTTGACGGGATCCGCTGAACTGACTACGTTCACTCCACTGGCCAGTTTTATCCGACTGGTCACCGTGGAAAGGGCCGCCAACATAATTTCCGGCGCCGCAATCGAATAATCTTCCCGGTGATGCTCGCCCATCGTCACCAGGTCAATCCCGAGTTCATCGGCCAATTTGACTTCCTCGATAATGTGCTGCAAGCGATCATTTGGTTTTTGATATGCTTGCGCTTTCCGATCAAAGGTCAGATCCCCGAAATACCCTATTCCAAATTCCATATATCTATATTTTTATTTTTGCTTAGTATCCCACCAGGCAATCATTCTCAGGATTCTCAGACACCCCGCCTCTTCCACTCCCAAAAATTCATTCCTCACACATCTACTTGATCAAAATGCTCCCTGACTGCCGGAATCACCCGGGTTCCATACAATTCAATGGTCTTCATTAATTGTAAATGCGAGGGACCTCCCACATCGATCTGCCCCACAAACCGGGTCAGCCCAAACATCTCCGCGGTCCGGATGATCTTTTCCGTTACTTCATCAGGCTCTCCCATAAACAAAGCGCCGTATGGACTCATTCCGGACTGGAATCTATCCAGGGTGTACCCGGTCCATCCTCTTTCTCGTCCGATTTTATCCATAGAATAAGCGTAGTAAGGAAAATAGTTTTTCAAAATATCCTCCCGTACATTTTCTACAAACAGGTGAACCTGAACCCCAATCTGCATTTGCGAAGGATCGTGACCATGCTCGATGTACTGTTCTTTGTAAAATTGAACCAATGGTTTGAATTGATCTGGCGACCCTCCGATAATGCCAAATATGACCGGCAATCCCAGCCGACCTGCCCGGGCTACCGATGAAGTTGTCCCCCCTACGGCGATCCATACGGGAATTGGACGTTCGGGTAAAGGGTAAATGCTTTGGTCACGGAGCGGCGCTCTAAATTTACCCTGCCAGTTGATCGCCTCGTTTTTTTGCAGCTCGAGCAACAACTCCAGTTTTTCCTCAAACAGTTCATTGTAATCGTTCAGGTCGTATCCGAACAAAGGAAATGACTCGATAAAACTTCCCCGGCCGGCTATGATTTCCGCACGTTGGTTGGATAAAAGATCGATCATCGAAAAATCCTGGTACAACTTTACCGGATCCGATGAACTGACCACATTTACACCGCTGGCGAGTTTTATATGGTCGGTGACCGTGGAAAGCGCTGCCAGCATAATCTCAGGAGCAGCAATCGAATAATCGACTCTGTGATGTTCTCCCATCGTCACCACATCAATCCCCAGGTCGTCGGCCAGTGAGACCAATTCCACGATGTCCCTGAGCCGGTCGGCGGGCTTCTGATATTCACGGGTTTTACGATCGAAGGTCAGATCGCCGAAAAACCCTATTCCCATTTCCATGGTGTTTGTTTTAATACTAAATAAGGTGGTAACACCTAAAAACCCCCAAAAGTTGAAAAACATAATCTTTCAACCATTTACTTAAATTATGAATTAATCACTTTTTCCATAAGTGGCAGGGAACGTTTGATCCCAACCCTTTTTTTCAATAACAGTCTTTTTCAGTAGTTTCACCGTATGAAAAGCCATTCACGCCTGTACCTTATACCCACCCCGATCAGCCCGGAGGATATTTCTCACCCCCGGGTAAAGGACATCTTACCTCAGATCGAAGTCTTTATCTGCGAGCGGATCCGAACCACCCGGCGCTGGTTGCGTACCGTCATTCCGGACTACGATATTGATGGCCGAATATTCTTGGAATTTGACAAACATGCCAACCGGTTTCCATGGACCGACATCAGCCAGTACTGGGACCAGGGTAAAACGTGCGGCCTGACCTCGGAGGCAGGCATGCCCGCTGTGGCTGATCCGGGCTACCAGGTGGTTGCAGCGGCACACAAACGCGATATCCCTGTAGTGCCCTTACCTGGCAACAATTCGATTATCCTCAGCCTGATGGCCTCGGGTTTTGATGGAAATCGCTTCACCTTTCACGGTTATTTCCCCATTAAAGAGCAGGAACTTCGGCAGGAAATTAACCGGGTGACGTCGGCCTCCCGCCAGGGCTATGCTCAGATATTCATCGAAACACCTTATCGCAATCTGAAGACCATGGATGCCCTGCTTCGATTTCTTCCTTCCGATATGCACCTATCCGTTTCCTCGGGCCTTGGAGCTGTGAATGGACAATCCGTCACCCGATCGGTAAAGGACTGGAAAAAGACCAATTATCAGTATTTGGACAAGGCTCCTGCCGTCTTTATCCTGGGTCAAATGCGATCCGGTTAAAGCCTTTTTTGCAGTAATTAGCATATTCTCAAAGGAAAATTACAAGTACATAGCCTCCCGATAATCCGGTTGTTTTCGGTCTCATTTCTACTGACCACAATGGGACTCGGCCAAAAAACGTACTGGTTTTCTATAAAGATAAGTGAAAACGAGGCGATTTTGGAGATAGCTGAGCAGTTGGGGTAGACCACAGGAATTGTATATAAAAAAGCACTTACCATCAGAACCCTCCCATTATAAAGTTTGTTAGATGGATAAATTCTGTTAATTAGCACCCGATCTGGGATTCCGCGCGGAATTTTATAAATTTGACCCATTTAGAACTATTATGATTACAACAGAACAATTTGCCCTGGCCGACAGAAATCTGGAAAAGAAAGGATTTTTGGATTTGGATATCGACCCCAGCCTCGATCTGGAGGAAGAAATCCAGCGCATGAAAAAAGAAAAAAATGCCATTATTCTGGCCCATTACTACCAGGAATCAGACATCCAGGATATCGCTGATTACATTGGCGACAGTCTGGGACTGAGTCAAAAAGCAGCCAGTACCGAGGCAGACATTATCGTTTTTGCAGGCGTACATTTTATGGCGGAAACAGCGAAAATGCTTTCACCGGAGAAGAAGGTATTGTTACCCGATCTCAAGGCGGGGTGTTCCCTGGCCGATTCCTGTCCACCCGATTTGTTCCGAAAATTCAAGGAGCAGCATCCCAATGCGGTGGTGGTGAGCTATATCAATTGTACCGCGGAACTTAAAACGCTTACCGATATTTGTTGTACTTCGACCAATTCGGTCGATATTATCAATAGCATACCCGCAGATAAGGAGATCATTTTCGCTCCGGATCGTAATTTGGGCGCTTATTTGGAGAAAAAAACAGGGCGGGATCTGATTCTTTGGAACGGTTCTTGCATGGTACATGAAGTATTCAGTAATGAAAAAATTACTAAATTACAGCTGCAATATCCGGAAGCCAAACTTATCGCACATCCGGAGTGCGAAGAGCACATTCTGGAAAAAGCAGATTTTATCGGGTCAACAAGTGGCCTGCTCAAATACACCAAAGAATCGGACGCCGGAACTTTTATCGTAGCGACAGAACCCGGAATCATCTATCAGATGGAACTTGCTTCGCCACATAAAACCTTTATAGCAGCTCCACCGTCCAATATGTGTGCATGCAACGAGTGCCCACATATGAAAAGAAATACAATGGAAAAATTGTATTTGAGTATGAAATATGAAAAACCTGAAGTAAATTTGCCCCAATGGGTAATTGAAAAAGGTGTAAAATCGATCGAGCGGATGTTGGAAATATCGGCGAAAGCGGGATTGGGCTTGAAAGATTAAATTTTGGATTCAGACTGACGTTATTATACAGTTACTTCGTTAGTGGCCTTGCCTTTCACGAAAATGATGGCAAGGCTTTTTTTATATATCCCACCTTACCCCATTTGTAATCGATCTAATTGACGAGGAAAAATCATTTTATGAGTTTAACGATAGTTGGAACAGTTGCATTCGATTCAGTCAAGACACCCCACGGGCAGGCCCATAAAGTAATTGGAGGAGCCGCCACCTTTGCGGGATGGTCAGCCTCTTACCTGCATTCCGATATCCGGTTGATTTCCATCATTGGGGAAGATTGGCCCCGGGAAGAATTGGAAAAAATGCGGTCACGCGGCATAGATACCGATGGGATCGAAATAGTCCCGGGAGGAAAGTCCTTTTATTGGGAGGGAGAATACGATAAAAATATGATCGATCGGACCACCCTGACGACAGACCTCAACGTTCTCGACGATTTTAATCCGATCCTACCGGATAAATACAAGAAAACGGATTACCTCATGCTGGGTAATCTGACGCCGGAGATACAACGAACCGTTATCGAGCAAATGGAGGTCAGACCCAAGTTGATCGTGATGGACACGATGAACTTCTGGATCGATATAGCCCTGGATTCGCTCGAGGCGACCATTCGAATGGTAGATGTACTCAGCATCAACGATGAAGAGGCCCGGTTGCTCAGTGGAGAGTACAACCTCCTCCGGGCTGCGGACCGGATCCTCGATTATGGTATCCAATACCTTATTATCAAGAAAGGAGAACACGGCGCATTGTTGTTCAGTAAGGACCGCATGTTCTTTGCCCCCGCACTGCCGCTGGCTGAAATAGCCGATCCAACAGGTGCGGGTGATTCTTTTGCGGGGGGCCTGATGGGTTACCTGGCTGGTCAATCAGAAATCACCTTCGAACATATGAAAATGGCTCTGGTATACGGTGCGGCCATGGGATCGTTTTGCGTGGAGGATTTTTCCATCCGAAAGTTACAGAACCTCTCTTCTGATCAGATCAATAATCGTGTGGAGGACCTCATTGAACTCTCACGAGTGGAAAAATTGTAAGACCCATCCATGTTTCAGACCTCTGGTGCAGTCAGACGGGGACAAAGAGGGATGAGTGAATTATTGAAAATCGTCGCATCTCCCCTGGCTCTATACAAAATTGTAACCGGTTTTGTAGTTTCATAATATCCAATTAAATCCATCTGATTTACTCAACAAGTTTTAACCCAAAGCATTGATAATGTAGATACGATAAATCCGGACCCAACGTCCGGATTATTGTTTTTTACTGAATCATAAAATCTTCAAATGGATTCCCGGTTTTCAAAAATCCCCTTATCGATACTTGATTTAGCGACCATCACCGAAGGCGGATCCCCCGCATTGTCATTTGAATGGAGCAAAGATCTGGCTCAAAAAGCCGAAAAATGGGGGTACCATAGGTTTTGGATGGCAGAGCATCACAATATGGATAGCGTAGCCAGTTCCGCAACGTCGGTATTGATTGGTTATATTGCCGCGAACACCCAATCGATCCGGGTGGGTTCCGGAGGAATCATGTTACCTAACCATGCTCCCCTGATCGTTGCCGAGCAATTTGGCACACTCGAATCGCTGTACCCGGGTCGCATTGACCTGGGACTGGGCAGGGCACCCGGGACAGATGCGGTTACGTCCTACGCCCTCCGTAGCAATGAACAGGCCGCATTTCGATTTCCCCAAAAAGTCCAGGAAATTCAGACTTACTTTTCAGCCGAAAACCGGGACAATAAAGTCCGGGCA
>CALGAA010000198.1 GCA_937952445.1 uncultured Bacteroidota bacterium
AAAAAATGGCCGGTATTTCCGAATCCGGTGGGGAACTCGCGCAGGACCTTGGTGGCTGGCACTTTGAAAGTGCCCGGCACCTGAAATCGACACAAGGCCAGGCATAACCTTGATATTTGGCGGGGATCAATTTCGGGTTTTTTCCCAGGGGTAATGGGATCAGGTGATAGACACCTCAGACGTGCCACCCACTTTTTATGAAAGTGGCATTTTCATTTTCCATTCCGCCAAATTTCCTATTATTAGTCAAAACGATCCTTGTACTTACTGACCAAAGCCAGCACGTCGTCATTGATGTGGCCAAATATGGAAATACCCCGTACATCCGTTTCCAGTGCCGATTGGATTCCGGTCTCAATCTCTGCCGTGTTGTTGAAATCCGGTAGATAAATACCGGCGTACATCGGGTATTTTCCCTGCAATACCCGTAAACCATCCTGAGCGGCCATGCCGATCCACTCGGGGGGTTCCTGATAAAACCCGTGGTAGATCATGGGAAAAACCGCATCGAGTGGCCAGTTGGTCCAGTCCTGTCGGACCAGCCGCCGCGCGATCTCCGGCGTGGGAAATACGGCAGCCGAAATGGGTTTTTGTTTGGATCGGGTCAATTCGGCGATGGCCTCGACGATCCGTGTAATGCTGTCGTAACGAAACTTTCGCCAGGAATCCATCTGGCCGGGATAGGGAAAATCCATCGGATCTTTACCCCATTGTCTTTCGTAGGCCTGACGACAATCGTCGCAATAACAATAATCGTACTCCGGCAACTCCTGTTGCTGAGTGATGCCATACTGTTGCCACAAATTGACCGCCAGGATGACATCGCAATATCGCACGTAATCCAAATGGAGTCCATCCACGTAATCTTTGTCCAGAATCTCTTCGCTGCGTTCGAGTAAATAATTTTTCACTTCCTCCTTCGTAGGACATAACCAGCGGTAATAACCGACGTAGGGTGGATCTTCTGCACAGGACACACCCTTGCGATTGATGGCGTACCACTCGGGATGCGATTCAAGCAGGGATTTTTCCCCTCGATTGATCGTCCACATCCATCGGTGGGCTTGCATACCCACTTCTTTGGCTATCTGGTAATGGTTTGGGCTGTCGCTTTCGAAAAATATCCCGCGCATCCCGTTTGAAACCAAATTCCGGTAACGGGCGCGGATGTCCTTGATTTCTTCCCGTCGATCGGGGTTGGTCCACATATAAAATCCGGGGGCAAAGGAGTTGGAAATGGGATTTTGGGCTTTACCCTGCTCTGGTAGGGCGGCGTTGGCCAGGGTGGCGAGACCACCTACAGCGCTGATTTTTAAAAATTCTCTTTTATCCATAGTGAGATTAATTCATTCGTTTTTTGACAAATTGTACCGTGCCCCAGTGCTCGGGAACGTGCATATTGATGACGTGTTGGGGAGTCCACACCCAGTTGTCCTCGGGAACATTCCGTCCATTTTCATCCTTCACTTTGACATATTTCCCATCTTCCACTGTAGTCTGCCATTGCACCCGGGAGAAATTGATTGTCCAGGATCGTCCTTCCCCGGGGGCAATATCTGAACCGTGGTGTGAAATATCGTGATACGGTAAACGAATTTCTACCCACCAACCCCGGTCTATGTCACTCGGATCGTTGAGGGTGCCTTCGAGCCCCACAGCATGGCTGATCGCGGGGGAGTTCCAGGTTAGGATGGCTTTACCTCCTTTGTTGTACGGTTTGGTCATCAACAAATCGAGCAGGGTATTCCGCGCGTTTATTTCGTATTCAAAATAGTGTTCGGTGGATGGGTCCGGTTTTACGAATACTTCAAAATCGTTGTCCCGGAACACGATATCGTCCCGGTTTTCCAGGTAGGCCCAGATGTGGGGTTCTTCCAGCCAGGCCAGGATGTACAGGGCCTCTTCATCCCACATCATTTTGACCTTGGTGTCCCATGCTGGTTTTTCATAATCCTCTCCCCGGATATCGATAAACAGGTCCGACCATTCTGCTGCATTCCACGCCGAATCCGGGATGCCATCCACGACGATTTTTTCCGTGAGAAATGGCGCCTGGTATATTTTCGGTGTTGTTTGGGATTTGGCGTCAGTGATCATGAGACTCACCCACACCAGCAGGTTGAATTCTATCCATTTTTTCATTTTATATATTGCCGGTTTAAGCCAGTAGCCTAATATAGTCAGATATTTGGTTTCGGAGTTACTTAGTTTTG
>CALGAA010000199.1 GCA_937952445.1 uncultured Bacteroidota bacterium
TTCTTCAATTGATCGTAAATCTGCAGAAAAGCCACAATACAGCGGTCCTTTTTGCTACTCATGATTATACCCTGATCGAAAAGCAAAGTGATGCCCGTGTTCTGAAATGCGAGAAAGGGCAAGTAGTGGAATTATAGGCTAATCTATATTTTGCATTTCCCTTATCAGCGAAGTAAATTCATTTTTCAACAGGCCAGTTCCTGTTGGTAAGGCTATGAGGCGACAAATCATCCCATCTTTCAATTAAAGTTAGTATTTTGTTAATTCAGATTTTGTTTTGACTTTATGTAAAGACAAAATCATCATTAGCTAAAAAACAGGTGGTATGATCAATAATCAAATTATCTCCTTCCTCATACTTTTATTATATTGGACTTCAAATGCCATGGCCCAACAAGACACTGCCAGCCTAAACTGGTCAAATGATTATAAAGATGATTTGGTTCGGATCAAACAACTGGAAAGTCAAGGTCAAAATCGAACTGCTTTTTTCGAGTCCAGGCAGTTGCTTGATCGTGCAATAGAGGAAAATCATTTACCGGGTATTATAGCTTCCATTACCCCGCTCACGATCAATTCTTTTCGAGTAGAAGACGATGCCTTGAAATCGGTTCTGATTTCCCTGGTTCAGAACAATCCCCAACAACCGGTAGTAAAAGCGGTTTATGACTCCTATCTGGCCGAATTGTTAATGAGTTACTTCGAGCAAAATCGTTATCGAATAAGCCAAAATCAAGGGGACTTATCCTTACCGTGGGAAGAATTAGAACGTTGGTCCACAAAGCAGTTTGAGCGGGCCATTGACAGCTTGTACCAAACCAGTGTCAACGCTGATTTGCTCGTCGATGTCCCGACGATCAGATTCAAAGGTTTGTTGGATGAAGATCAAGAACCAGACTGGGAATTGCGCCCTCGGCTTTATGATTTATTACAGGATCGTTTGATTAACTTTTTGCGAAACCAACGGTATCATTGGAATCCTTTCCCTGATCGTATTGATTCGTCCGACGCTGAATTGATGACCCGGATTGATCTGACAGATTACTTAAATTCCGTTGAAGAGAGGAACCAGAAAAAGGTTATACAGGCGTACCATGAATGGGAAAGTTCCCTGCTTAAATCCAATAATCTGGCAGCATACTTCGATGTCATCGTCAGGAGAGTGGATTACATCAATACCCTATTGGATCATGAGCACAGGCCGAAATCGATTTCGCTCCTCGACACCCTGCGATCCAAATACGAAAGTCATCCTCACAGACTGCTTCTGGACTTTAAAAAAGCGGAGATACTTCAACAAAACGGTGATTTACAGAAGGCGATGGGTGTGTTGGAAGGAGCATTAAGTGATGTCCGGCAGGACCCCCCTGAAGAATACGTCGGACAAATCAAAAACTTGCAATTTAGGATACAAGCACCGGAAGTAAGTGTTCAGGTGGAGGATGTATATCCATCCGGGATGGCTCCTCTCGTTGCAATTCAATATCGCAATATCGGGATCGTCCAACTTGAATTGTATTCCATTTCGGGCGAGGAATTGATCGATTGGCGTATAAACAACAGGGATACAGAAGAGACGAACCAATTTTTGGACCAGAAAAAAGCGTTGTGGAAGGATTTGGTCAATCTTCCCATCGCAGATGATTATAAGTACCACAACACGGAAATTCTTATTGACCACAAAATGCCCAAAGGAGCGTATGCCCTCCATTACCTTTATTTTAGGGAGGGTGTGCGGATATCTGGAACTTCACTCTTTCAAATTTCTGATCTGGGCCTGGTTTCGGGTTATGATGGAGAAGAAAATAAACTCTACGTCGTAAATGGCAAAACGGGTAAAAAGATCTCAGACGCTACAGTGGAGGCCATACGTATACAAAAGCAATTCGGGCGATATTATACCAGAGAAATTCACCGGATGAAGGAATTGCAACCTGGAATTTACCTCCCTCCTGAAAAAATGAGTAATTTATTTTATGATGTAAAGACCCGCAATGATCGATACATTTCACAGGAGACCTATCGTCCCTATTCTCCAAAGTCTCCTTCTACACCATATCGGAATACCGTCATTTTGACGGACCGAAAAGTATACAAACCAGGACAAAACATCCATTTCAAAGCCTTAACCACTTTATCCCATGATTTGGAATCTAAACTGATCGAAAATCAACAGGTTACCATCTCGTTGCGAGATGCAAATCATAAAACTGTATGGGAAAAATCGTACCGTACTGACGAATGGGGCTCGGTAAGCGGAACCATCCCGATCCCGATTTCGGGGCTCAAGGGGAATTGGTCATTGACCGCTGCTCCGAGTGGCCATGCCCAGATCAAGGTAGAAGAATACCAAAGACCTAATTTTGAATTGTCCATTCCGGATTCATCGATCAAGGTTGACAACCGGGAAGTAATCATAGCAGGAGAAGCCAAAACCTTCCACGGCTTTCCGATTCAAAACGGACAGGGTAGGGTAGAGGTTCATCTGGAAAGGCGGTATTGGTTTTTTTACAGGGGCCCGGAACAACTTGAGTTGGTCTATTCAGGTAGTTTTCAGACGAACGATGCCGGACAATTTAAAATTGAGTTTGAAGCCAAAGACCTGAAAGATCACGACCACTTTATCGGTGCAAATTATTACTATTCCATCCATGCGACTGTTCAGGCAGCCTCTGGGGAAATCCGGGAAATTTCAAAATCGATTCCCCTTGATCCGGATCAACTTATGGTTCATGTCGATATCCCTGAATATCAATTGTTGAGCGATCTGAAGCCAACTATTGTTTCAATGCAAAATGCCCTTCAACAACCCCAAAGTAGTGAATTAAGCCTGAAATTTGCGCAATTGAAGGCTCCAGATCAGTATAAAGTGGATCGATATTGGAAAATACCGGACAATCCTTTACTGGATCAGCGGAAATTTGCAAAGGAAGTACCTCATATGTATTTCGATCAGTCTACTGGTCTCGACAACTGGAAGGAATCTCGCACGATTCGTACCTGGTCGGCGACTGTCGGTGATGGGGACACGCTGGATATTCAGCAATATATAGACCAACCCGGGTATTATCGGTTAATTGTTTCGAATGCGAAAGGTGACACCTTATCCCTGAATTCATTTGGCATCGGATCGATAAAACAATCGGGCCCTATCGTTCATGAGCCTGTCGTAATAATCTCCGATAAAACCACCGCTGAGCCTGGTCAAGTCGTCAATCTACATTTTTTCACACCTCAAAAGAATGAAGGTGGACAAATTCTCATACTTTATCCCGATGGCACCAGGGAGCAGTATAATTTAGATCAAACAAAATCGCTGACCATTTCTGTCGATGAGAAAGATCGAGGTGGCATTTACGTAACCACATTTGGATTGCTGGCCAATCGGTTTTATCACAAGACCATGAACATTGAAGTGCCCTGGTCCAACAAAGAACTCGACGTCGATGGTATAACAGCCCTCAACACGTTGCCAGTCAGATCCGATACAGCTCTTAATTTATCGATTACTGACAACAACAATTCAGGTGCTTTTTCTGAAGTAACTGTTGCAATTTACGATGCTTCTTTGGATGCCTACGCAGTACATGAGTGGTTATCGGATCATCACTTTTTTCAGAAATTCCACAATCCATCTTCTGTACAAAATAACATGGGCCAAACTGGTCGGGTGGTTAATCGTACAAACAATTATTGGAATAACAGGCCTATAGTAGAATCGATTTTTATCCCTTCTCTGCCACATATACATTTTCCCTGGCAGGTGGCACCCCACTACAGGGTGGATAGAATAATGCCCAGTCCAGTTATGTCCTTCAAACAATCCGTACAGGAAGACATTCCGATAGATGCAAATCTTTCTATAGCGGAGAGTGGGATGGATCAAAATGAAACAGCACCTCCCCCAATTCGAAAAGACTTTGCAGAAACCATATTATTTGTGGGAAAGACAACGACCGATTCTACCGGTCGGGTATCAATTCCTTTCCGTACAAACGATAAAGCTGGGAGATGGAAAATCATGGTATTTGCACATACTCCTGATCTGAAATCCGGCCTGGTGACGCATACCTTTGAAACCAGCCAGGATTTGTTGTTGGAAAGTTATTTGCCAGGTATAGTTCGTCAGGGTGACCGACTGGAGTTGAGCTATACCCTGTTCAACAATACGGAAAAGCAGATATCAGGAAAACTGGAGTTTTCGGTCCGGTCCTTATTTGATGAAGAAAATAAATCGATAACCACGGAAAGGATTGATTTTGACCTCAAGGGTGAAAATTCGGTGAGTCTGTCAGTTCCTTTCCATATCGATGTGCAAGAATCCGGACCATTAATTCTAACAACCCGGGTGATGGATAGCCGGGGAAATATCCTCGATGCCACAGAAGAAATTTTACCTGTGTTACCGTCGAAAGAAATTGTTCGTGATGGGAATGTTTATATTCTGAATGAGGGAGAAAAATGGTCTGGGGATGAATGGAATTTTGAGTCGATGGAAGATCTTCAGGGTAAGGTGACGATCCGGATTGTACAAAATTTGCACACCGAATTACTGAAATCCATTCCTTATCTCCAGGTCACTAATCCTGTGACGACCGATCAATTTTTTAGAAATGCTCAGCATGCTATGCTGGGGCAGTTTATCACAGGAGAAATTCCCAACTTCGAGCGGATCTATGCGGAGTGGGAACGTAAAGGGGAACTAAAGAGTCGATTGGCCCAAAACGAGGAATTGAAGTACACGGATTTGATGAATACACCCTGGGTGCGTCAGAGCGATTCCGGAACTGAACAAATGGCATTGCTTTCATTGTATTTTGATGATCAACATATCGGGCAGGTTGTGGAATCTAATCTGAGTAAATGGATTGAAAGTCAAAACCTCGACGGAGGATTTCCCTGGATAAAGGATGGTTCTTCCAGTTTTTATATCACGGTTCGCTTCCTGAATCAGTGGAATAAAATGAAATCGGTCGGATTGGACCACAATCTGCTTTCAGAGGAGCGATATCAGGCGGCCCAACAATACGTAGATTTAGAATTCGAAAAGCAGTGGGAGAAATTTAAAAAAGACACAGTGTCGACCGGAATCCATCAATATTATTTCCTGCCGTATTTTGCTCAAAAAGCATATGATACTTCTGCAGTTAAGAACTCTGATCGATGGCAGAAATATTGGATGGAGTTAAAGGATTCATTGTACCTCAATTGGGCAGATTTGGATTATTTTCACCGGGCTGAGATAGGCATAGCTGCCTACCATTTAGGTGATTCTGGTCTTAGTGCAGAGATTGTGCGTAGTTTTCTGGATAATGCCATTCAAAACAATGAACTTGGAACCTACTGGAAATACAACCACCGGACATCTCAAGATGGATATCTGGGGATATTAGCCAAAATATCGGAATTGCTAGTTCTTCAGCAGGAAGAAAGTCTCAATCAGGGAATTATTCAATGGGTATTGGTGAATAAGATGACCAACGATTGGCATCAAAACCCATACGTCTTTGACTTGATGCTTAGCATGCTTAAGATGACCGATAGATGGACTTCTCCATCAAATTCGATTATTTACAATGGCGATAAAAAAATAGAGATCAGTGGATTAGGGGATTTTGATGGAATGACACTTGGACTGAATAAATTGGAAAGTCTGGAAATACACCACCGGGAAGGTCCACCTATATGGGTGGGTATAAATACCCAACGAGAGGTACAGCCCGAGGATCAAATCATCCAAAGCGGTGAAATACTACACGTCGATAAAAATATTGTGGGAATCAAACCTGGGGATTCTCTCAGGATGGGAGACCAATTGACGATCCAATTAAAGATCAGTTCCGATCGTGATTTGGATTACGTTTATATACAGGATCCCATTGTTCCCGGATTGGACCCGGGTATAAGCCTAAGCGGATATACCTGGCAATATGGATTGATGTACTATCAAACATTCGATGCCGCAAAGGTTGAAATGTTTATCCAGCATGTGCCAAAAGGAGAATATATCCTGGAATACAAACTCGGAGTTGTCCGACCCGGTCAATTCAGACATCCCCGAACAAAAATTCAGTCGTATTTTGTTCCGGAAGTCAATGGCCTGGATCAATGGGCTCCTGTGGTGGAAATCATAAAGTGAAATCTGATGGGATCTAAAAAGACCGGGTGATTAATTCCGTGCCACGATCTCCTGGTCAAAAATGACATTGGATTACGGGTTTTGTTTTCGAATTCACAATTTATATTGTACTTTTAATGCAATATGATCAATTTGAATGTTAATTCGGAAATTCAGCCCTTAAAATCGGTCCTGGTTCATCGGCCTGACACCGGAATTGCACGGGTAAGCCCGCGGAAATCCCATGATTTGTTATTCGATGACATTGTTGATTATCAGGGCATTTTGGAGGAACACCAGATATTTACCCGTCTTTTGAAATTATTCATTGGCTCTGAAAATGTGCACGAGGTCGAGGATTTGCTCGAAGAGACGGTGGAATCGAACCAGGCCGGCCGAAGCCTGTTGATCGAGCAAATTGTCCAGTTCGAAGAATTGCCCGATCGGATCGGGTATAAACTCAGCGAATTGGAGAGCCGGGATTTGGTTCAAGCCCTGGTCACCGGTTATTTACCCCAGGAAGATTGTTACATCCTGGATCCCATTCCCAATTTCATTTTTACCCGGGACATTGCGGCGGTAATCAAAGATCATTTGATTCTTACACGTGCTGCAAAACAAGCCCGTTACCGCGAAAATATGCTGGCTCGATGCATTTTTAAATATCATCCGTCCTTTCAGAAATCGACCAGCCCCTCCCAAATTATCGACATGAACGATGTGAATCTGTTCCCGCCCTCCCGGATGGGGGAAGCCGTATCCATCGAAGGAGGTGACATCATGATGATCAATCGTGAATTTCTGTTAATAGGAGTAAGCGAACGGACAAATGCCCATTCCGTCGAAAGTTTGAGGGATGTGCTTTTCGATCGCGATTTGATCGAACACGTAGTCCAGATTAATATTCCGGCGGAACGAGCATTCATGCATTTGGATACACTGATGACCTGGATTGATCACGGGGTTTTGGTGAATTACAAGCCCGTAATATATGAGGGCTTGAGTTCATACGTGAACGTGTACCACAAACGCGGGGTTGAGCGCAATTATCCCTCCGTTCAGGAATTTATCGTGAATGAGATTAATCAAAACACCACGTTTTTACATGCGGGAGATGGAATAAGTCCGTATCAGGAGCGTGAACAATGGACCGATGCGTGCAATCTTTTAGCTATCCGGCCCGGGGTGGCGATTGCTTACGACCGAAATCCCCGCACTGACCTGGTTATGAAAAATGCAGGTTATGCCGTAAGACCGGCGATGGAAATTATTCAGGAAATAGAACATGGGACTGTCGCGGCTGATGAGATTCACCGAACCATCATCACGTTGCCATCTGCAGAACTCTCCCGTGCGCGGGGTGGATCGCATTGTATGAGTTGTCCACTGGAACGCCTCCCACTGTAGTCAGATCACAACCCAAATTTAAGCATATGCCCAAATAATGGTTACACGTTAAATCTAAAGTGCATGATATCGCCATCCTGCACCACATAATCCTTTCCTTCCACTGCCATTTTGCCAGCTTCTTTAACGGCAGCTTCTGACCCGTATTTAATGAAATCATCGAAGGAAATGACCTCTGCCCGTATGAACCCTTCTTCAAAGTCCGTATGGATAACACCCGCAGCCTGTGGTGCTTTGGTGCCCTTCAGTACGGTCCATGCCCGAACCTCTTTTTCACCTGCGGTAAAGTACGTAATCAGTTGTAATAGTTCATAACTGGATCGGATCAACCGATTGACACCGGGTTCATTTAAGCCCATTTCTTCCAAAAACATCATTCTTTCGTCCGGATCGGAAAGCTGGATGATTTCAGATTCGATTTCAGCAGAGATGAGGATGATTCCAGCGTTTTCGTCTGCCACCGCTGCCTCAAATTTCCGGGTCAGTTCATTTCCCGTGACCACGGAGTTTTCATCCACGTTGCATACGTAAAGCACTGGCTTTGCTGTCAACAGCATCATTTCATCAAGCAATTCTTTCTGATCCTTGGTAAGGACCAGAGTTCTGGCCGGTTGACCTTCTTCGAGTTGGGCCAGAATATGCTGGCCATTTTCCAATTGCCGAAGGGCCTCTTTCTCGCCTGATTTGGCATTTTTTTTGAGCCTTTCCACACGTTTGGTTACGGTTTCGATATCCTTCAAAAGCAATTCGGTATCGATGATTTCCTTGTCCTGGACTGGATCCACTTTACCATCCACATGGATCACGTTGTCATTTTCAAAACACCGAACGACATGTAAAATAGCATTTACCTCCCGAATGTTGGCCAAAAATTGGTTCCCCAGTCCCTCTCCCTGGCTAGCTCCTTTGATCAACCCGGCAATATCGACGATTTCAACCGTCGTGGGTAGCACCCTTTGGGGGTGTATAAGTTCCGCCAGTTGCTGGAGACGATCGTCGGGTACGGTAATTATTCCGACGTTGGGATCCTTGGTAGCAAACGGATAATTAGCTGACAGTGCTTTGGAAGCAGTCAGGGCGTTGAAAAGGGTAGATTTACCCACATTAGGCAAGCCAACGATGCCACATTGTAGAGCCATAGAAATGAATTTGGATTTTTCTGGCCGCAAAGATAGATTTATATCTTTGTATTTGCAATGATCAAATGAAAATGCAAAAGGACCGATGAACGATTTCAGATGAATTACCTCGCACACTTATTTTTATCCCGAAACTATCCGGATGATATCCTGGGCAATTACCTGGCCGATATGATGACGATAGAAGAAATCGACGAATGGCCGGAAAAATTGAAATCGGGGGTAAAATTACATCACTTCATCGATCAATTTACGGATACTCACGAGGTTAATAAAGTAATGAAGCGGAAACTGCGGCCCTATTTTCGAAAATATGCCGGGGTCGCTCTTGACTTGTATTACGATTATTTTTTATATCAAAACTGGAATCTGTATTCCGAATTCCCCTTCGCCGAATTTGTTCAGACCCAGTACAAACACATCCGAAAACGCTTCCATCACATCCCGATCAGGCTTCATTACACCGTCGAGCGCATGATCCGCAGCAATTTTTTGCATCGATTTACCACACTGGATGGCCAATCTTATGCATTTTCCGGTTTGGATCACCGGGCGAAGTTCCACACGGGGTTTGACCAGGCTCTGATAGTTTTGGAATCTCACAGGGACGAGATGAATCGTTCTTTCAATCTGTTTTTTCCTGAACTCATCCGGGCTGTGGACGAATTCCAACGATCCAGAGTATGATTTAAAGTGTTGAGACAGAATTGTGTAAGATTATATACCTAATGTTTGACTTTAAGTATGGTCTACTCGTAATTTTATAACCCGTTGACATTAAATACAAGATCCAACAATATAGCAGGACAAAGAGGTTTGGATATGATTGCAATAACTTTGCGGAACATTATACCACTCAACATCGGCTTAAAATTGAAGAATTTTGCAGTCTTTTCCATATGGAACTGACTGCAGTGTTGGTATGTTATATTTCCATCGTCCTTTCAGGACTCTGATATGTATTGATCCCGCTCGATGGATTGAAACCCATTGCTGTTCCATCATCGTCCTTTCAGGAATCTTCGTAAACCATTACTTCAGGGAGTTATTTTCTGAATTTTTGAGTAGACCTTAAGTAATATTCTTCAATATGCAACCGCAAAAATCCAATCAAGCAATTTAAGTATGCCGGGCAATAAATTCGTGATGCTTATGACGGGATAAGTTTTAGTCTTATCGAAGAAGCTATATCTTATACAGACAAAGCTACTACATAAGGCTTTAGATGATGAGGTGGCTGGTGCACTGATCTACCCTTCGAAATGAAACGAAAAAGTAAGCATCTGGGAAAGTGCTTTTTGAAGTAGACCTGCGTCAGACGCTTTTTCGTTGTTGATCAAGATATTCGAAATTCCTTTCGTGAGTTTAATTTCCGGGGACAAGATGAAGTATGGGAAGAAAAATTGCATTCCGATTCCGCCTTCGATAGAATAGTCGGAGGCTGA
>CALGAA010000200.1 GCA_937952445.1 uncultured Bacteroidota bacterium
TGACCTATAATATCAGACCGAGCCTACGGCTCTCATACTTGCCTACCTCTCATGCTTGCCTACCGTAATCATTATCAGCCGTCAATTATTGCCATACGCGATCCTCCATCTGAACGGATGACCTAAAAATAGGAAGGGGAACCAAAACTGGTTCCCCTTGCCTACTATTATTAATTAAAAACGTTGTTATGGATTGATGCTTTCGGAAATGGAAATCAAAGGCCGTACATCCGGAAGGATGATAAACTCGGTCCGACGATTCGGTGCCAATTCCTCGATGGAAAGATTATCGCCTTCAACCACCGGCTCGTACTGTGCCTGACCAGCAGCGAGCAATTGCTCGGGGGCAACTCCATCCTTGACCAGTTGCCGAACTACATTGGCAGAACGCGCTACGGAAAGATCCCAGTTGTCCCGATACGCCGCACCTTCTTTGACCAGTCGGTGGTCAGTGTGCGATTCGATAATAATTTTCACGTCCGGGTGATTGCTGAGAATGGATGCTACGCTGGAAATGACGTCCCGTCCTGTGGATGAAATACGGGTAGATCCAAATCGGTACAGGATATCGTCACCCAGAGTCAGATACAGTTTACCATCTTTTTCCTCCAGGTCAATGTTGGCGTCTTTAAGCAAGACCTTGTCGATCTCATCCTTGATCGAACTGATTTTGCTCACAGCCACTTCACGCTCTTTTTCAACCGTCTCTACCGTATTTTGAACCCGGGTCATGTTCTGACTCAAATCGTTCAAATCCTTTTCGAGCTGCGCAGCCCGATTCTGGATTTCCTCGTTTTGAGTTTCCAGATCGGCAATGGTAGATTTCGCTTCATCGAGCTCCTGATTTACCCTCATTCGTTGAGCCTCCAGTTCCTCGTATTTCTTTTTCGACACGCAAGAACTCATAAGCCCCAAACCCAGGATTAAAATGGCGATACTCTTTACATGCTTTCTCATAATAATTTTTTTTATTTGAAAATTCATAAACATTGTTTTGAAGTAATTTAGTATAACTAAGTCAAAGTATTTATACACATATCCGGCAAATACAGGTCGATCCAATCATGAATCAAACAATATTCACTTCACTAATGTACTACATTCTCCACAAATTAATTATATATTTTACCTATAATAAAACTTTTCAGAAATATATTTTCTGTTATTTTGCTTAGTTTATTATCTCTGAAATTGTAACGTATATGGATTTGTCATCATATCTCCCGCGCCTGCGTATTGAAAACAGTATGGTTTTTGACCCGGTGCGAAAAAAATGGCTGCTTGTCCAACCCGAGGAATTGGTCCGTCAAACCCTGCTGCTCTATCTTCTGGAGGAAAAAAGGGTGGCCATACAGCGTATGGCGGTCGAAAAAACGATCCGGGTGAATCACCTCAAACGTCGGTTTGACCTGGTCTATCACGATAAATATGGAAAGCCAAAGCTCCTCGTGGAATGCAAAAGCCCCAACGTTCCCCTGACCGACCAGGTGCTCGAACAAGCCGTATGGTACAATTTTGAAGTAAAAGCCCCCTACCTTCTTTTGTCCAACGGGAAAGATTCCCGCTGGTACCAGGTGTTGCCCGAAGAAAAAAAATACCATCCCCTCACCGACCAGGGACCCGATCTATAAAAACAACCAAACGACCCGACCAACAGGGAGGGCCACCAAACGTCTCAGAGCGAAGCGATGAAACACCAAACGGCCCGACCGAA
>CALGAA010000201.1 GCA_937952445.1 uncultured Bacteroidota bacterium
GACCGATTTCAGCATCGAAGCCGCTCCTACGGAAAGCATCGAGCCCGCACTATATGCCTACCCGCTATGCTTGAACCTTACTACCTGGCAGCTATGGCAGGCTGGTATGTCCGCTATCTGATGAGGGGAAATGGTCCCTCACTTCATCCCCATGTCGCGCAATAAACCGGCTATACGATTCCTTCTTTGATAAAGACCATTTTGTCGAGACATCGAATTGGCCAATCCAAATCGTCTCAGGTATAGATACCGGAAATAATTAAATTAGCTAATGCACTTCTGGACGACTCAAAATCTTGAGTTACTAATATATTAAAATTTATCAAATTGTTCTAAAATTTGGTGCTAACTGACAAATTTAAGCAGCAAACATAGGATTTATCCATGCGGACTCTTTACCATGGCGCATCAAGGGATTGCCAAGCCCGGTTATACACTGAAACCCCGGGCTCGGCAATCCCTCGACATGCAATGGTAATTAAATCACTCTATAAAATCCAATGTGATAAAAAAAGCCAGAAAATGCACAGAAGCCGGGCTTACCGATCCCTTGACCCACGAGCCCCGCTCCATGGCATAATCCCGGACTCAGCAATCCCTCAATATGGTATGGAAATGAAATCATTCTAAAAAATCCAATCCAATAAAAACAACCAGAAATTACACAGGCTACGAAACGGTTAACACAATCTTCCCTTTATTTTGATTGGAAGCCATGAGCTCGTGTGCTTTTTGCGTTTCAGACCAATCGAATGTTTGATAAACAACAGGCTTTAGTCTGCCAGACGAAATATGATCGGAAAAACGATCCAAAAATCCGGCCACTAACTGACGCTTGTACGAACGAGTCCGGGACCGCAAAGTACTCCCTTCGATCGACAGTCGTTTGGAAAGAATGGGTAGTATGTTCAAATCCTTAATCTTCACCCCTCCCATAAGCCCCAGTATGGTCAGTTTTCCATCTCTGGCCAGGGACCAAATGTTATCCTCGAAATACGGCCCGCCAACCAAATCGAGAATTCCATCCACACCCTTTCCATTCGACCATTCCGTTATCTTTTTCCGAAATGATTCGCTTCTATAATCGACCATTTTATCATATCCCTGATCCAGACAATAGCTTATTTTTCCCCCGGATGCCGTTCCCCACTTTTGTAAGGGCAAATCCTGCATCAATTGGATCGCGGCCGTTCCTACCCCCGATGCAGCCGCATGGATCAAAACAGAATCCATACTGGTTACATCCATCAATACAAACAAGGCCTGGTATGCAGTCAGGTAGGTTTCGGGCATTCCAGCCGCCTGGACCCAGGTCATTCCTTTTTGTTTTGGCCATACCATCGATTCATCCATACGGCAGAATTCGGCATACGCACCACCATCCACCAATCCGCAGACTTCATCACCTTCCTTCCACTTCTTAACTCCTTTTCCTACACTATAAACTACCCCACTGCATTCCAATCCTAAA
The DNA here is from genome assembly GCA_937952445.1 of uncultured Bacteroidota bacterium. GTDB lineage: Bacteria > Bacteroidota > Bacteroidia > Chitinophagales > Saprospiraceae > Membranihabitans. Next base: position 1,472 of record CALGAA010000201.1, read on the forward strand.
ATTTCTGATGCTCCTTCAGGAGGCGGATAATTGCCCAGACGCTGTAAAAGATCGGCCCGGTTGAGACCAAACGCCCGAACTTCGACGAGTATCTCCTCCACACCGGGATTGGGGACAGGGGCCTGATCAAAATACAGGTCAGATTGCAGATCCCCGGGGTCGAAATTGATAAATTGCATATAGTTCGTCTTTAGGACGATGAAGGTATATTTCTACAACGGACTTTAAAAATATTTATTGACAGCTTTGAGAAGCCCGGAAGAATACCTCAAAAGATCCGGAAGGAAAAGGATGAGTTCATTTAAGGGTATCTGGAATAAAAATTTCCATTTCCTCTAAACTCTATGGCAAGACCACAAATTTTTGCGCTTTCAATCGCTGTCCTTGCCGGGTAATCAATTGCAACAGATACATCCCCGGGGGGTATTGCCCCACTTCCAACGTATTCAATCCGGAAACCGCCTCACCTTTCTTCATTAACTGACCGAGTTGATTCCTGATTTCGTAACCGGCAATGAGCTGGTTTCCGGTCTTTTCCATCACTTTAAGATGCAACACCCCATCGCTAACCGGATTTGGGTAAAATTCGTGCTCGCCCCAAGTCAGAAGTTCATCCCGATTAGGTGTGATGGTTTGAGAATAGGTGATTTTCATATCGTCCACAAAGATCCCATCCCTGGCATCAGCAGATTCGGAAACCAAATTCCATTTAAAATACACGTCCTTACCCCGATACGGATTCAGAGAAATACATTCGGTTAGCCATTCGTCCTGCACGCCGGTATAAACCGGAGATACGACACCATCGTAATTGTAATGCTCTGTAGTCAGATTTCCGCACAAGGGGGTGAACCGCACCCCATCGGTACTAATGGAAAGCTGGGCGTAATCGACCCCATATGTAATATCCCATTTGGCCTTGAAAGTCAGATATACTTCCTCTTCCTGCGGAATGCGGTAACTCTGAGAGCTAATGATAAAGTTCTCAGTGGAAGTGTTGTACAATCCTTTCGGAGAATCAGTTATACTCGATGGAGCCGTATAATATTCCGCGGTCGTCGTCCCCCAACTGTTGGAAGAATGGCTGGACCGGACCCATGAATCTATATCTGCAGCCCGGGTTAACACATCAATTTCTTCCTGCCTGGTGGAATATATATAGGTCATCGTGTCGATGACAGCCAGCGTACCGTTGTCCAGGGTCATCACAAATTGAACAACTTCGCCGTCCGCCATTCCAGGTCTCAAATCGATATCTACCACATATTCCTGTTGGTTTTCCAACCCAAAATAGTAAAAGGACTCCGGTGAATGAACGATATTGTCGGTTAAGGGCGTGATCTTACTTTGCACTACACCATCTTCGAGTGTGACAGGGTACAGATAAAATTTATGCTGCAGCCTGGATGAGTAAAAAATGGGATCGGACGTAGGAACCACCATGACTGAGCCATGTGGGGCCATCGCCATTCGGATATTTTGCTGCAATTCACGGGCACACAATCGTTCGATATGGGACTTTTTGGGCCAAAATCCAAAAACGCCGGGACCTACTTCCGGTGTCATCGAAAAAATTCGTTGTTTGCTTTCGGTTTCTCCGTACATCCAGTCATCCGTATCTCCATTGGTGGAATACAACACCGTTTCGGTCGAGGTACCATGCAATATTCTTTTTTCGAACGTCAGCGAACGTGCCAGGGATTGGAAATGTTTTTCGTGGGGATTGGAATCCATCGAGTACCCCCAGGGATAGATCAGAAAGTCACCAAACGAGTGGTAATTCAGGGCGGAATAAATCTCATGATTTTCGCAGAACCACTTCACTGCCTGAGTTTCCGGTTCAGAAAATGCAGAAGGTCCGCGGTACAATTCCGAGGTGGGATCATTCGAGGAACCCACGGAATTGTATCCCCATTTGTAGCCGTAATTTCGATTGAGATCTACGCCAAAATGCTCTCCTCCAAGAGGGCGCCGGTTTTTTCGCCACATGCCTCCCCCATCGGGAGCCATCCGGGCATTGTAAGCATATCCATCAGGGTTAACGCAGGGGATAAAATATAAATTGGTGTGGTCCAATATGTGTTTGATCTGAGGATCCGAATGGTAATTTTCCAGCATGTACCACATAAAATAAACCAGCTGCTGCATACTCAGTGGCTCCCGGGCATGATGCAAGGCGGTGTATAAAACGCCTTTCTTCTCGCCCTGACCTTTCCCGCTAATTTTGGTCCAAACGATCGGTCGTCCTTCGTGGGTTTTAAACTGGCTGATCGGCAACGGTGGATTGATCAGATCGGGAAACAGTTCGTGCATTCTCTCCAGTTCTTCCATCAGCTCATCCAGGGTCAAGTATCCCCCCATCGATCCAAGTCGAAAATGTTGTGGTGTCGTCGGTTCATTGCCGCACAACTGAACTTGGGATCGAAAATCCAGCGTTTTGTTCTGCTCCCGGTAATGGGCGGTCAAATCTTCCACCAATACTTCGTACAGGACGCCTGACTGATCGAGGGCAGCCTGGTCTTCACCTGGAATTTCCACGATGGTGCGATCCCCTTCCCGGTGGACATGGTCAACCTCCAGAAAGTTTCTGGCATCGACATAATCCGCATTGGATATCGCGATTCGTACATATTTTTCAGACTGGGCAAAACCGGTAGACATTCCGGTCATCAGAAACAGCAGGCAGGCGATCAATCGATGTGGGGACATATATGGTTTATGCTCGTTTTCGGGAATCGTCCCCCACGGTGAGGGGTCTGAAATTTGGTTCGCGGGCTAATATATTAAAATATATCTGAATATGAATCATTTCCCTGAACCTTTAACTAATACCAATAAGGTGTAAAACAAAATTTTCAAATCGAGGGCAAAGGAACGGTTCTCGATATACAAAATATCATATTTCAATCTTTGAAGCATTTCTTCGACGGTAGATGCGTAACCGTACTTGACCTGTCCCCAGGAAGTAATCCCGGGTTTGACCCGCAGCAGATGCCGGTAATGGGGTGCCTGCTCCATGATTTTTTCAATATAATACGCCCGTTCTGGCCGCGGTCCGACAAGCGACATGTCCCCTTTGAGGACATTCCAGAACTGGGGTAATTCATCGATCCGCCATTTTCGCATCACGCTGCCCCATGGGGTACAACGGTCATCGCCTTCAAAAGACAATTGCGGTCCATCCGCTTCCGCGCCCACCTTCATCGATCGAAACTTATAAATGCGGAATGGTTTGCCTCCCAGCCCAATTCGTTCCTGCGTATAAAGTATGGGGCCGGGCGAAGACAGGCGTACCCGAATGGCGATATACAAATACAACCACCAGAATAGTAAAAACACAGCGATGGAAACAACAATGTCAAAAACCCGTTTCATGACCCGCTGCCATCGCGGCATGATCTCCCGCTCCACCTCGATCAAAATAGCTCCGTACACGTAATTGAGCTTAACCTTCCCCAGGAGAATGTCATACAAATCAGGGATGGTCCGGATCGTGACATGTCTGGAATAATCGAACAATACGTCCAGTAATTTTCGCAGTTTGTGGTATTCGTCGTCTTCCAGTGCTACCAGGACTTCTTCCACCTGATACTCCTTGATAATCCGGTCGATCTCCTCCATTCCCCCCAGGTGATCGAGATTGGGATGATGTGGTTTGTCCGTGGTTCCATTCACGTGAACATATCCCACCACGTTGTATCCGGCGAATTCTTTCTGAACATCGATTTCCCGATGCAAATCCCACGCCCGTCCATTGCTTCCGATCAAAATGGTATTGAACGTAATGTGTCCTTTTTGAATCCGATCGTGAAGAATGGTCAAATGGATAATTCTCGCCAATCCCAGGGCCAGAAACTGAAACCCAAAGTAGGTGGCGATATCGATCACCCCTATGGTGGGCCGATACAGAACATTGAGCAAATATAAAATAAACACCCCGAGTACCGTGTGCCAAAACGTACGGGAAAAAGTCTTAAACCTGGTCTTTCGGTACGGATCCTGATATTCATCCAGGAAGAGAAAAAACACGAACCAGAACACGGGAACGAAGCCCAATCTGAGCCAGTTCATTCCGATATCGTCCGGCAGTGGAGGAACTGCCAGAGGATAATTGTTCTGAAACAACCACCATACGATAGCACTGATCACAATGTCCGTGATCACGTATATAATCAATGCAATCCTCCGGGGTTGTTTCATGCAGGATCCTGATCTAACCGATTAAGAAATTCCTTTAACTTTCCCTGCATCGCAACGGCCTGCTCGATTTGCTCCGCAAGTTCGAGCGCCCGAAGCCCATCACTGAGAGAAACCGCCTCGGGTTCATCCGCGGTAACGGATCGATAAAAAGATTCGAATTCCTGTTTGATCGCATTGGTTTGTGGTCCTTCAATATTGCTTATGGTGATAAATTTCTCACGGTCCCCCAGGTCGAGTTTGAGCGCTTCTTCCCCCATTTTTTCATCATCGA